>NZ_JBEPAM010000011.1:0-190098 GCF_040298605.1 Kitasatospora sp. NPDC001527
TGACGCTGACGTTGTCGAGGGCGACGACGCGGGTCTCCCCCTCCCCGTAGACCTTGTTCAGGCCGGTGGCGCGGGCGGCCGCCCGGCCGGTGCGGACGGCGGTTGCGGTCGACGTGGTCACGGGGATGCTCCTCGGGCTCGGCAGGCAGGGGGCGCGCCGGGTGGTGCGGCGCGGGAGAAGTGCTTGGACGGCCGGGCCCTTCCAAGGGGCGTCCGGCCGTACCTCCATGCTCCGCCCGATGATCATGGTTCCTCGTCGCTCCGTCGGACGGTTGGTCCGACCACCGCTGGGCGTACGCCCAGGTGGCGCCCTCCTCCTGCGGTATGACACCGCCCCTGAGTCGGAGGGCGGTGGCCGGATCGAGCGGGTCCGGTGGCCAAATCACGGACAGTTCGTCAGATGGCAAGGAAACATGACAACTTCCCCGCCTCGGAACATGCGAAAGAGGAGGCCGGGAGACTAGGCTCAGGGGTGGTCCGCACGGGCGGCGGAGCGATGCTCTCCGCTCCGTCGGCGGGGCCGGGTCCGCAGGACGCCCAGATGGTGGAACGCAGACACGGGCAGCTTAAAACTGCTTGGCCGAAAGGCCGTGCCGGTTCGAGTCCGGCTCTGGGCACACGTGCTTGCTCGCGGGGACGCCGACCGGCGTCCCCGCCAGGGCGCCGGTCGGCGAATCCTTCTCGCGGCGGATGCCGATTTCTTTGCCAAGCCATTACCCTTGTGCTTCGGGCGGTGCAGTGCCGCCCCGGAGGGAATGAGCAATGAGAAGCAGCAACCCGGTCTTCTCGCGGGAGGGGTCCTTCACCCGCGAGTCCGGCTACGCGGGTTTCGGGACCACCCAGACCCCGCCGGCCGGGGGCCCGTACGCCACGAACCCCTACGGCAACAACCCGTACGGCAACAACCCGTACGCCAACAGCCCCTACGCCCAGCAGCCGCAGGGCCAGGCGCCGCTGACCGACGAGCAGCTCGTCGAGATGTACAACGCGCCGTCCGCCGGTCCGCTGGCGACGGGCCGGATGACGCTCGACGACGTGGTCGCGCGCACCGCGATGACGCTGCTCACCCTGGTCGCCGCCGGTGGTCTGGCCTGGTTCGCGCTGCCGGACCGGAACTTCGGCCTGGCCATCGGCGCCTCGCTGATCGCCTTCGTGGTCGGCATGGTGATCTCCTTCAAGCGGAGCGTCAGCCCGCCGCTGATCCTGCTGTACGCGGGCCTGGAGGGCTTCGCGCTCGGCGCGATCACCAAGGTGTTCAACACCATCTGGCCGGGCATCGCGATCCAGGCGGTGCTGGGCACCGCGGCCGTCTTCGCGGCGATGCTGATCGCCTACAAGACCGGCCGGATCCGGGTCACCCCGCGCTACACCCGGATCGGCATCGCGATCGCCATGGGCTTCGTGCTGCTGATGCTGGTCAACATGGTCGCCTCGATGGTCTTCGGCGCCGACATGGGGCTGCGTTCCGGCCCGCTCGGCATCGTGGTCGGCCTGGTCGGCATCGGCCTCGGCGCGTTCTTCCTCTCGCTGGACTTCGCGGCCATCGAGGAGGCGATCGCCCACGGCGCGCCGCAGAAGGAGTCCTGGCGGGCGGCCTTCGGGCTCACCCTGTCGCTGGTCTGGATCTACGTCGAGATGCTGCGGCTGATCGCGATCCTGCGCGGCGACGACTGATCCTCCGTCGCACCACCACTGCCGCCGGGCCCCGGAGCCGTTCGCTCCGGGGCCCGGCGGCTTTCCGGGCCCGTGCCCCGTATGCTCGCGGCATGTCCGAGACGCCCGAAGACACCACCCTGGCCGAAGCCGTCGACGCGCTGGCGGACCGGTTCCGCTCGATGCCGCAGAGCCGGCTGCTGGGCGCCGTCCCCGGGCACCCCTCGCGGGCGGCGGCCGGGCTGGCGCTGGCCCGCCGGCTGGCGGTCGCGGCGCGGGCGGCCGAGGCGGCGCGCCCGGACGGCGGGGCGCACGCTGGGGAGCTGCCCGAGCTGCCGGACGCCGGGGCGTTCGCCGTCGGCGACCAGCTCGCGGTGGTCGGACACGACCTGGCGGCGGCGCTGGCCGCACTGCCCGGGGACGCCGCGGTGGCGCTGGCGGACGGACCGGTGACGGCCGAGGCGGTGCGGGAGCGGGCCCTGGGGTGGCTCGCGGAGACCACCGCGGCGGTCTGACCGCGGGACGGCGGAGAAGCCGCGGGACAGCCGAAAGGCCCGGGGGCCGGACGGATCGGTAACCCCTTGATCCGTCCGGCCCCCGGGCCTCGTGCTGTGGTCGGGTCAGATGCTGGCCACCACCCGGTCGGCGAGCACGTAGACGGTGTCCTCGTCGGTGGAGAAGGTCAGCGAGTAGGAGCCGGAGAACCGGGAGCCACCGAGCAGCCGGACGTTCTCACCGGCCCGGACGGCGTCGATCAGCCGGTACGCGGCCTCGCGGTCGCCCGGGGCCACGCACAGCGTGGTGCCGTCGGCGAAGGCGTAGACGTCCAGGGTGCCGAGCGGGCCGGGGCGGACGTCGACCAGGGCGGTGCCCTCCTCGGCGAGCGCGGTCAGCCGGGTGTCGGTCCACTCCCGGGACGGCGCCTGGCTGGGCACGAAGTCGGGGTGCGAGGGGTGGCGGCGCGGGTCGGGCGCGGTGACCGGGGCGTCCTCGACGGCCGACTCGGCGTCCAGCAGCCCGGCCTCCAGACCGGTGGCCAGCAGGTCGGCCTCGCGCCGGGCCCGGGCGTCCCCGGAGCCCTCGGCGGCCGGGGCACCGGCCGGGTGGCCGGGGCGCAGCGGGGCGCCGCCCTCGCCGTCGGGCCCGGCCGGGCGGACGCCGCCCTCGTTGATGAGGTCCTCCAGCGCCGAGCGCAGCGCCTCGCCGAACTCCGGGTCCATGGTGCCCGCGTTGTCGGCCGCCTCGCCCGGACCGGTCGGGCGGGGGAAGAAGAGCGGCCACTCGTCGGTGGTCTGGAAGACCCCGGCGAACGGGGAGTCGAACAGTGGCGCGTCCTCGGCCGCGCGGGCCTCCTGCTCGGCCCAGAACGCCCGGGCCTCGGTGATCTCCCGCTCGCGGTCGGCGGCCAGGGCCTCGGCGACGGCCCGGCGTATCGCCGCCTCGTCGACGACCGGAGCGGCGGCGGCCCGCTCGTCCAGCCGGCGGGAGATTCCCCGGAGGTGGAGCAGCACGGCGGTCGACACGGCGATCAGGATCAGCAGCAGGAGGGTGTAGACGGCGCTCACGGAACGTACTCCTAGCGAGGAGCGGAACGGGGTTACGTCTCCACACTGCCGCATCCGGCCCTGTTACCGCAGTGGCGAATGTCCACTTTGTCAGTGACTTTCGCTCTTGTCCCCAAATTGTTAGGTAGTACCGCTCTACGCTGCGGAGTTGATCCGCTCCGCACCGTCGATTTCCGGCCCGGAAATGAACGGAAAGAGGGCCGGATCGACCTCTCGGTGTGATCCGGCCCTCAATTACGCTGCGTCACTCCAAACGGGTGGTCTGGACCCTTCGGGGTTGACGGGGGAGCGGTCCGCCGGGGTCAGCTGAGCCGCTCGATGACCATGGCCATGCCCTGGCCGCCGCCGACGCACATGGTCTCCAGGCCGAACTGCTTGTCGTGCCACTGCAGGGAGTTGATCAAGGTGGTGGTGATCCGGGCGCCGGTCATGCCGAAGGGGTGGCCGACGGCGATCGCGCCGCCGTTGACGTTCAGTCGGTCCAGGTCGACGCCGAGGTCCCGGTAGGACGGGATCACCTGGGCGGCGAAGGCCTCGTTGATCTCGACCAGGTCGATGTCGCCGATGGTCAGGCCGGCCCGCTTGAGCGCCTGCTTCGAGGCCTCGACCGGGCCGTAGCCCATGATCTCGGGGGAGAGCGCGCTGACCCCGGTGGAGACCACCCGGGCGAGCGGGGTGATGCCCAGCTCGCGGGCCTTGGTGTCGGACATGATCACCAGGGCGGCGGCGCCGTCGTTCAGCGGGCAGCAGTTACCGGCGGTCACCGTGCCGTCCGGTCGGAAGACCGGCTTGAGACCGGAGACGCCCTCCAGCGTGACGCCCGCGCGCGGGCCGTCGTCCTTGCTGACCACGGTGCCGTCCGGCAGCGTGACCGGGGTGATCTCGCGCTCCCAGAAGCCCGCCTCGATGGCGGCCTCGGCGAGGTTCTGCGAGCGCACGCCGAACTCGTCCTGCTCGGCGCGGGTGATGCCCTTGAGCGCCGCCAGGTTCTCGGCGGTCTGGCCCATCGCGATGTAGGCGTCCGGCAGCAGCCCGTCCTCGCGCGGGTCGTGCCAGCCCTCCCGCCGCCCGCCACCACCCTCGTTCGAGGCGCTGCGCGCCGCCCCCCACGTGCCCTCTTCCGCGCGCTTGGCGGTGCGCGCCCGCGCCTCGTCGAACAGCGGGTTCATGGTGCCCGGCAGGCCGTCCGAGGTGCCGTGGACGCTGCGCGAGACGGTCTCCACGCCGGCCGAGACGAAGACGTCGCCCTCGCCGGCCCTGATCGCGTGCAGCGCCATCCGCGTGGTCTGCAGCGAGGAGGAGCAGTACCGGGTGATGGTGGCGCCGGGCAGGTAGTCCATGCCCATCTGCACCGCCACGATCCGGGCCAGGTTGTGGCCCTGCTCGCCGCCGGGCAGGCCGCAGCCGAGCATCAGGTCGTCGATCTCGCGCGGGTCGAGCTGCGGCACCTTGGCCAGGGCGGCCTGGATGACGTGCGCGGTCAGGTCGTCCGGGCGGACGTCCTTCAGCGAGCCCTTGAAGGCCCGGCCGATCGGCGAACGGGTGGCGCTGACGATGACGGCTTCGGGCATGGCGGGCTCCTCGCTGAGTGGCGGCGGACAGGCGTCCGGGAGGAAAGTTACCGTCTGGTAGGTCAGTCGTCACCCGCCCCGGTGTGTGAGCTGGCCGACGTGTTCCCGGGGCCCGGGCGGCCCTGTTCGCCGGGCTCCCCGGCCGCCCCGGAGCCCGGCAGACCGACCCGCAGCCGGTGGCGCAGCAGGGCCCAGCGCCCGGCCGCCCCGGCCTCGCCGCCGACCGCCGCCACCTCGGAGCCGGAGCGTCCGGCGGCGGCCGCCGCGGCCACCGCCACCGGCAGCACGGCCTCGCCCGGCACCGTTGCGCCCGGCCGCTCCTCCTGCGGCCAGAGGTCCAGCACGGCGCAGACCGAGGGCAGCACGGCCATCGCGGCCGTCGCGTAGCCCTGGGCCGAGGGGTGGTAGCGGTCGGCGGCGAACATCTCCGGCCGGGCCGCGAACTCCGGACCGAGCAGCGAGCCGAGCGAGACCGTCCGGCCGCCCGCCTCCACCACCGCGATGGTCTGCGCGGCGGCCAGCTGGCGGCTCAGCCGGCGGGCCACCCAGCGCAGCGGCGGGCGGACCGGCTTGATCGTCCCGAGGTCCGGGCAGGTGCCGACCACCACCTGGCAGCCGGTGGCACGCAGCGCGGCGACCGTCTCGCCCAGCTGGCGCACGGCGAGCTGGGCCGGGCTGTGCCGGGTCACGTCGTTGGCGCCGACCATGATCACGGCGATGTCGGGGCGGTACGCCAGGGCCTGGTCCAGCTGGCCGGCCAGGTCGGCGGAGCGGCCGCCGGAGAACGCCACGTTGACCAGCCGGACCGGACGCTCGGCGACCGAGGCGAGCCCGGCCGCGAGCAGCGCCCCCGGCGTCTCGCGGGCCCGCAGCACCCCCAGGCCCGCCGCGGTGGAGTCGCCGAGGAAGGCCAGCACCAGCGGCGGCTGCGGCGCGGCGGAGGTGTCGGCGAAGGCCTCGCCGTAGACGCCGTCCGCCTTCGGCGGGGCACCCTCCAGGATGCCGATGGCCTGGACGGCCAGCTTGCTCTCGGTCAGCAGCAGACCCACCAGACCCACGCCCAGCACGCCGAGCCCGCCGCCGCCGTACGCCGCCGCGGTGGCGATCCGGCGGGCCACCCGGGCCCGTGACTCCTGTGCCGTGGCCATCCGGTGCCCCCTTCGCGTCCTCGTGCCACCCGGTGAAGGGCCGCTCCCGATGCGTGTACACCCCTCGTACCCGCGATCGCCCCGCCCTACGACCGGGGTGGGCCGTTCGTGGTGCGCACGGGCCTTCCGGGGCCCGTGGTACGGCCTAGGCTTTGCAGTACCGAAAGCCACTGCATGCCCACAGACCGGGAGGACCCCCGTGCGGTACCACAACTCGATCATCGACCTGGTCGGCAACACGCCGCTGGTCAAGCTGAACAAGGTCACCGAGGGGATCAGCGCCACCGTGCTCGCCAAGGTCGAGTACTTCAACCCCGGTGGCTCGGTGAAGGACCGCATCGCGATGCGCATGATCGAGGCCGCCGAGGCGTCCGGCGCCCTCAAGCCCGGCGGCACCATCGTCGAGCCGACCTCCGGCAACACCGGTGTCGGCCTGGCGATCGTGGCCCAGCAGAAGGGCTACAAGTGCATCTTCGTCTGTCCCGACAAGGTCTCCACGGACAAGATCAACACGCTGCGCGCGTACGGCGCCGAGGTGGTCGTCTGTCCGACCGCCGTCGCCCCCGAGCACCCGGACTCGTACTACAACGTCTCCGACCGCCTGGTCCGCGAGACCCCGAACGCCTGGAAGCCGGACCAGTACTCCAACCCGGACAACCCGGCCTCGCACTACCACTCCACCGGTCCGGAGCTGTGGGAGCAGACCGAGGGCCGGATCACCCACTTCGTGGCGGGCGTCGGCACCGGCGGCACCATCTCCGGCACCGGCAACTACCTGAAGGAGGTCTCCGGCGGCAAGGTCAAGGTGATCGGCGCCGACCCGGAGGGCTCGGTCTACTCGGGCGGCACCGGCCGGCCGTACCTGGTCGAGGGCGTCGGTGAGGACTTCTGGCCGACCGCCTACGACCGCACCGTCGCGGACGGCATCGTCGCCGTCTCCGACAAGGACTCCTTCCAGATGACCCGCCGCCTGGCCAAGGAGGAGGGCCTGCTGGTCGGCGGCTCCTGCGGCATGGCGGTCGTCGCCGCGCTGGAGGTCGCCCGCGGCCTCGGCCCGGACGACGTCGTCGTGGTGCTGCTGCCGGACGGCGGTCGCGGCTACCTGTCGAAGATCTTCAACGACGACTGGATGGCCGACTACGGCTTCCTGCCGTCCGCCACCGACGAGGCGCACATCGGCGAGGTGCTGGCCCGCAAGGACGCCATCGAGCACGAGGGCATCCCGCAGTTCGTCCACATGCACCCCAACGAGACGGTCGCCGAGGCGGTCCGGGTGCTGCGCGAGTACGGCGTCTCGCAGATGCCGGTGGTCTCGCCGGGCGCCGGCCACCCGGACATCATGGCCGGCGAGGTGATCGGCTCGGTGGTGGAGAAGCTGCTGCTGGAGGGCGTCTTCTCGGGCGACATCCAGCTGACCGACACGCTGGACAAGGTGATGTCCAAGCCGCTGCCGGTGGTCGGCTCGGGCGAGACCGTCACCAACCTGATGACGGTGCTGGAGAAGGCCGACGCCGCGGTGGTGCTGGTGGAGGGCAAGCCGCAGGGCATCGTCACCCGCCAGGACCTGCTGGGCTTCCTGACCGGCAGCCGCGCCGGGCACTGAGCCGGCGTCAGTCGCCGACCCCGACCCGGCGGCTGAGGGCCGGTGGGCCGGGAGCCCCGGGGGGGCGGAGGTTCCGTTTCCGGGCGAACTGGTACACCGGCGTCATCTCCGTGCAGCACGGGCTTAACACGGCTGCGGCATCGTTGTGCTCACGGCAAGACGCCGAGCGAGACGGCGGCGACCGACCGGGAGCGGCTCCCCGGCGGCGCGTCCCGTCTCGGGCACGACGGTCGGTCCTGATCCGGCCGGTGGTGTCCCTGCCCGTGGAGACGCCGTCGTCCCGCCCCTGCCCGGCTGCGGCCGGTTGCCAGGGTGTGGCGGTTCCCGGGCGACCGCGCCGCTTGGCGCGTCTCCGCGGCTCCCGGGTGGGGGAGTCCGGCGGAGGCGGCGGGGCCGGTCCTTCCTCAGGGAAGGGCCGGCCCCTCCCGTCTCCGGTGCCTGCGCACCCGTCGCTTCCCGTAACCTCACTGCCATGACCAGCACTGACACGACCGACCAGGACGGCCCGCGCTACGTCCGGCTCGCCATCGAGCTCATCGCCGAGATCACCGACGAGGGCGCCCTCAAGGCGGCGGCCCTGGCACAGGTGGCCGAGGACGAGTACCTCGACGACGAGGAGCGCGCGCAGTCCGTCGAGGCCATCGAGGTGGACCCGTCGGGTTCGCTCGCCCACTTCATCGACCCGGTGGCGCTGCTCGGCGACGTCCCGGGCGTCGAGCTCGCCTCGGCGACCTGGGAGTCGGCGAAGACCGACTTCGACCCGGAGAGTGACGAGTGGGACGAGTACGCGGTGGAGGAGTCCGCCGAGTAGGGCGCGCCCGTCACAGCGCGTGAATGCCCGGTCTGCTGTCCGCAGACCGGGCATTTGTCCATATTTGGCGCCCCGTTTCGGATTCTCGTACGATCGCAAGCCGTTGGTGATGGAACCGTGAACGCACGGATTGCGTTTCTGTATCCGTAATGCCCGGATGATCAGCAGGGAGTGGGCGACGTGACGGCACGGGAAGGTCGCGGTCGAACGACCGGCAGCAACTGGAGCCGGCGCGGTGTGCTGGCGGGCCTGATCGGCGCCCCGGTCCTGCTGCTGGCGGCCTGCAACGACAGCAAGAGCGCCGAGGCCGGTGCCGGCACCGGCACCGGCACCGCCGGCAGCGGTGGGTCCGGCGGCAGCGGCGGGTCGGGTGGCAGTGGCGGCGGGAGCGGCAGCGCCGGCGGTACGGCCACCGGCGGCGCGCAGGCCACGCCCAGCGCCACCAGCACCCCGACCCCGAAGACCTCGGCCGCCGTGATCACCGTCACCCCGGCCGACGGCGCCACCGCCGCCAGCTTCAGCGAGCCGGTCCGGGTCGCCGTCGCCGGCGGCACCTTCACCACGGTCAAGGTCACCGACTCCACCGGCAAGGCGCTGGCCGGCGAGCTGTCCGCGGACGGCACCCTCTGGACCTCCGCCGCCGCCCCGGCCAGCGGCACCAAGTACACGGTGTCCGCGGTCGCCTTCGACAAGGAGAAGCTGGAGGCCGACGCCAACGCCGTCTTCACCACGGCCACCCCGGCCAACACCTTCGTCGGCTACTTCACGCCCGAGGACGGTTCGGTCGTCGGCGTCGGCATGCCCGTCTCGATCAACTTCAGCAAGCCGGTCACCGACCGCAAGACCGTCCAGCAGGCGATCACCGTGATAGCCGAGCCGGGCGTCGAGATCGTCGGGCACTGGTTCTCCAGCACCCGCCTCGACTTCCGGCCGCAGCAGTATTGGGCCAAGGGCACCAAGGTGACCGTCAAGCTCCGGCTGAAGGACGTCCAGGGCGCGAAGGGCGTCTACGGCACCCAGTCCAAGGACGTGCGCTTCACCATCGGCCGGGCGCAGACCAGCGTCGCCGACCTCGCCGCCAAGAAGCTCACCGTCACCACGGACGGCCAGGTCAGCGCCGTCTACGCGATCTCCGGCGGCTCGCCCGAGTTCCGCACCTGGGGCGGCAAGATGGTGATCACCGAGCAGTACCAGCAGACCCGGATGAACTCGCAGACCGTCGGCCTCGGCAGCGAGTACGACATCCCGGACGTGCCGCACGCCCAGCGGCTCAGCACCTCCGGCACCTTCATCCACGGCAACTACTGGTCCCCGGCGTCGACCTTCGGCAGCCAGAACACCAGCCACGGCTGCGTCGGCCTGCGCGACGTCAAGGGCGGCCAGGACGCGAGCGCGGACGGCTACAAGTTCTACAAGAGCTCGATGATCGGCGACGTGGTCGAGGTCGTGAACTCCGGCGACAAGACCATCGCGCCGTCCAACGGCCTGAGCGGCTGGAACATGGGCTGGGCCGACTGGAAGGCCGGCAGCGCGATCTGACGCTCCCCGGGGTGCCGGCGACTTCCGCCCGGCAGGACAGAACCCCGCCCGTCCCCCGAGGAGTCAGGGGGGTGTGAAACGCGAGCAGAGGGAGCGCCTGGACGCCGAATTCAGTGCGTTCGTCGTCGGCCTCGGACCCCAGCTGACCAGGCTGGCCGAGCTGCTGACCGGTGATCCGCACCGGGCCGGGGACATCGTGCAGTCCGCGCTGGAACGCGCCTACCTGCACTGGCCCAGGATCACCGCGAACGCGGACGACCCGGCCGCCTACGTGCGGCGGATCGTCGTCAACCAGCACCGCGACTGGTGGCGGCGGCTGCGCAACCGCGAGCTGCCCACCGACCGCGCCCCCGACCGGCCCGGGCCGGCGGACTTCGCCGAACAGCAGGCCCAGCGGGCGCTGCTGCACCAGGCGCTGGCCGCGCTCACCCGGCGCGAGCGGGCCGTCGTCGTGCTGCGGTACTACGCGGACCTGAGCGAGGCGCAGACCGCCGCCGAACTGGGCATCGCGCCCGGGACGGTCAAGTCCACCCTGCACCGGGCGCTCTCGAAGCTGCGCGCACGGCCCGAGCTCGCCGACCGCTCCGGCGGTCCGGCGGGCCACGACCCGAGCGACATCGAGGTGGCGGTATGAGCGACGGCAGCAGCTTCGAACAGCGGCTCGACGAGCTGCTCAAGCAGGAGGACCGGGGGCGGGTGGCGGCCGGGCCCGACCCGGCGGCGGTGATCGCCGTGGCGCGGCGCCGCCGGGCCCGCCGGCGGGCCGGCGCGGGGGCGGCCGCGCTCGCCGTGGCGCTGATCGCCGGTGGCGCGGCGCTCACCCAGGGTGACGGCCAGCCGGGCGGCGGCGCGGTGGTGGCGGCGGGGGCGCCGACCGCCGCCGGACTCCCCGCCGCCAGCCGCCTTCCCGGCACGGGTACCCCCATCCCGGTCGACGGGACGGCGCCCGTGCACGTGCCCGTCGCGCCGGAGGCGTCCGCCGCGACCCCGTCGGGCAGCGGGCCGAAGCACCGGCCGGACTCGCCGGTCAAGCGGGTGGCGCCCGGCGAGCAGGTCGCGATCGTCGACGGCTTCCGGATGAGCGTCACCGCGACCGAGTCCTGCGTCGAGCAGTGGGAGAGCGCCACCGGTACCTGGGAGAAACCGTTCGGCTGCCGCGACGCCACCAGCGACAACCTCGACCACAGCCGGCCCACCGTGGGTGCGCAGAGCAGCGGCGACGCGCAGCGGACCGTGGTGACCGGCCTGTACCTGGGCCCGGCGCCGGCCACCATCACGGTCGAGCTGAACGGCACACAGGTGGTCGCGACCCTGGTCACCACCGCCGGGATGGAGGGCTGGACCGCCTACTACGCGGTGTTCCCCGGCGCCGCCCCCGCGTCCTCCGGACCGAACGGGCGCACCGGTTCCCCGGACGTGGCGGCCTGGGCGGCGGACGGGACGCGGCTCGCGGCCCTGATCGATCCGCGCCGCCCCGACCCCTGGGCCACCGCCGGCAGCGGGACGGGAACGCCGTCCGCGCGCTGACGGCCGGCGGGCTGCCGAACGCGACGGCCGAAAACCGCCGGACTCCCGGCGGCCGCGGCAGGAGGGTGGAGGCATGACGACAACCTCCACCGTCCCGTCCGTCCTGACCGTCCGCCCGATCGACCCCGCCGTGCACCGCGCCCTGCTGGTGCGCGACGACGCCGGACGCCCGCCCGTGCGGTCCGTCGACGAGGACGGCGGCGCCCCGCTGCGCTGCTGCCTGACCAGGGCGCGGGCCGGGGAGCGGATCGCCCTGGTGAGCTACGCGCCGCTGCGGCGCTGGGCCGCCGAGACCGGGGCCGAGCCCGGACCGTACGACGAGACCGGCCCGGTCTTCGTGCACGACGGGCCGTGCGCCGGTCCGGCCGGACCGGGCTGGCCGGCCGGCTTCCACGGCGGTCAGCGGGTGCTGCGCGCCTACGACCGGCGCGGGCGCATCCTCGGCGGCGAACTGGTCGAGCCGGAGACCGCCGAGGCGGTCGCGGCGCGGCTGCTCGCCGACCCGCGGGTGGCCGTGCTGCACGCCCGCGCGGTGGACTTCGGGTGCTTCATGCACGAGGTCCGGCGGGGCTGACCCGCGCCGGCCGGGTGCTCAGGAGCGCTTGGCGTAGTCGACGTAGCCCTGCCAGTCCAGGACGACCGCCGGCTCGTCGCCGACCACCCAGGCGTCGTGGCCGGGCGGGCAGAGCATGAAGTCGCCGGGACCGAACTCGTCCTCCTCGCCGTCGTCCATGACGACCTTCAGCCGTCCGGAGAGGACGTAGCCGGCGTGGGCGGCCTGGCAGCTGTCCGTCCCGGCGATCGGCTTGACGTGCTGGGACCACTGCCAGCCGGGCTGGAACACCGCCCGTCCGACGCCCCCGCCGTCCAGGTGGACCAGGCGCATCTCGCCCTTGTCCGCCTCGAACGGGCGGACCTCGTCGGGATCGGTGTCGAAGTTCTTGCGGATGAGACCGGCCATGAGGTGCTCCTCGGGACAGGGGCGGCCGCGTCACCAGGGACGGTGACGCGGCCGCCCTACCGGTCCCTCCAGTCTGCGCCCCCGCGGCCGGGGCCGGAAGCCGTGGGTGACCTCAGCCCTCGGCGCCCGTCCGGGCCACCCCGATCGGGCAGCTCGCGCCGGTGCCGCCGAGGCCGCAGTAGCCGTTGGGGTTCTTGGCGTCCGACAGGTACTGCTGGTGGTAGGGCTCGGCGGGGTAGAACGGACCCGCCGGGGCGATCTCGGTGGTGATCGGGCCGAGGCCGAGCGCGGTGAGCGCCGGCTGGAAGGCGTCCCGGGTGGCGGTCGCGGCGGCGGCCTGCGCCGGGGAGTGGGTGTAGACGGCCGAGCGGTACTGGGTGCCGACGTCGTTGCCCTGGCGGTTGCCCTGGGTCGGGTCGTGCGCCTCCCAGAAGGTCTTCAGCAGCCGCTCGTAGGAGACCACCGCGGGGTCGTACACCACCCGGACCGCCTCGGTGTGCCCGGTCAGGCCGCTGCACACCTCCTCGTAGGTCGGGTTCGGGGTGTGGCCGCCCTGGTAGCCGACCAGCGTCGTCCAGACGCCGGGCAGCCGCCAGAACGTGCGCTCGGCGCCCCAGAAGCAGCCCAGCCCGAAGTCCGCGACCTCGAGACCCCCGGGGTACGGGCCGGTCAGCGGGTTTCCGAGCACGGTGTGCGGCTCGCTCAGCGTGAACGCCGGGGCCTGGCGGCCGGGGAGCGCCTGGTCGGCGGGAACGAGCGAGGTCTTGTGGCGGTTGAACAGCACGGCCTGCTCCAACGGTTCGGGAAGGGTTGCGGACGTTCCAACACGGCCGGGCACCGGGGGATTCCGGCCGCGCGGCGGCGTCCCGGCGGCGTCCCGGCGGCTTCCGGGCGGCAGCCGCCCCCCGGCCGACTACGCTCGGAGCATGACCGAGCACCAGCTTCCCCAGGGCTTCGAGACCCTCGCCATCCACGCGGGTCAGGAAGCAGACCCCCAGACCGGGGCCGTCGTCACGCCGATCTACCAGGTGTCCACCTACAAGCAGGACGGGGTGGGCGGCCTGCGGGGCGGCTACGAGTACAGCCGCAGCGCCAACCCGACCCGTACCGCGCTGGAGGAGTGCCTCGCCGCGCTGGAGGGCGGCGCCCGGGGCCTCGCCTTCGCCTCCGGCCTCGCCGCCGAGGACACCCTGCTGCGCACGATCCTCAAGCCGGGCGACCACATCGTGATCCCCAACGACGCCTACGGCGGCACCTTCCGGCTCTTCGCCAAGGTGCTGACCCGCTGGGGCGTCGAGTTCTCCGTGGCCAACACCCAGGACCTCGCCACCGTCCGCGAGGCGCTGCGCCCCAACACCCGCGCGGTGTGGGTGGAGACCCCGTCCAACCCGCTGCTGGGCATCACCGACCTGGCCGCGCTGGCCGAGATCGCGCACGGCGCCGGCGCGCTGCTGGTGGTCGACAACACCTTCGCCAGCCCCTACCTGCAGCAGCCGATCGCGCTCGGCGCCGACGTGGTCGTGCACTCGACCACCAAGTACATGGGCGGCCACTCGGACGTGGTCGGCGGCGCCCTGGTGATCGCCGAGGCGGGCCTCGGCGAGGAGGTCGCCTACCACCAGAACGCGATGGGCGCGGTCTCCGGCCCCTTCGACGCCTGGCTGGTGCTGCGCGGCATCAAGACCCTCGGCGTGCGGATGGACCGGCACAGCTCCAACGCGGAGAAGGTCGCCGAGCTGCTCGCGAGCCACCCCAAGGTCAGCCAGGTGCTGTACCCGGGCCTGCCCGGGCACCCCGGCCACGACATCGCCGCCAAGCAGATGAAGGCCTTCGGCGGCATGGTGTCGTTCCGGGTGAACGGCGGCGAGGAGGCGGCGGTCGAGGTCTGCAACCGGGCCGAGCTGTTCACCCTCGGCGAGTCGCTGGGCGGAGTGGAGTCGCTGATCGAGCACCCGGGCCGGATGACCCACGCCTCGGTGGCCGGTTCGGCGCTGGAGGTTCCGGCCGACCTGGTGCGCGTCTCGGTCGGCATCGAGTCGATCGACGACCTGCTGGCCGACCTCAAGCAGGCGCTGGGCTGACACGCCCCGCGCGTCCTGCGCGTCCTACGCGCTCTGTGCGCCGTCCGCGCCCTGCCGGCCCGCCGTGTACTCCTCCATGGAGTGGTTGAAGCGGGCCAGCAGGGCGCAGAACACCCGCTGCTCCTCGGGCGGCCAGCCGTCGACCAGTCGGCGGGTCAACTCGGTTCTGCCGGCCCGGACTTCGGCCAGCCGTCCGGCGCCGAGCGGGGTCAGCGCGAGCCGGACGGCGCGCCGGTCGGCCGGGTCCTGCACCCGGCCGACCAGACCGGCCGTGACCAGCGGGGCGGCCTGCCGGGTGACGGTGGACGAGTCGACACCCAGCGCGTCGGCCAGCGCCTTGACGTTGGCGGGGCCGAGGCGCTCCAGCCGTTCGAGCAGCAGGTAGGCGGCCCGGACCAGGGCGGCCACCCCGTCGGAGCCGCGGACCTGTTCCATGCGGCGGGCGAACAGCGCGAGCTGGTACTGGAGTTGGGTGTGCACGGGGTCGGTGAGGTCGGTGGCCTGGGGCGAGGTCGTCGTCATCGCGGCTCACGATCGTCGTGCGGTGAGGAAGGCTCAGGAGCAGCAGCGTACGCGGGCCGGGCGGGCCCGGGAACAGGGCCGACGTCCCCGGACCACGTGTCGTGACGCCCTAGGCTGCTGTCATGCACAGCTGGCCGATCACCCTCGACGACGTCCGCGGCGCCCAGAAGATGCTCGCCGGGGTCGCCCGGGTGACGCCGATGGAGGGCAGCCGCCACCTCTCCGCGCTGGTCGGCGCGCCGGTCCACCTGAAGTGCGAGAACCTCCAGCGCACCGGCTCGTTCAAGCTGCGCGGGGCGTACGTGCGGATCGCGGGCCTCTCCCCGGTGCAGCGGGCGGGCGGGGTCGTCGCGGCGAGTGCCGGGAACCACGCCCAGGGGGTGGCGCTGGCCGCCTCGCTGCTGGGGGTGCGCTCGACGGTCTTCATGCCGGTGTCCGCGCCGCTGCCGAAGATCGCGGCGACCAGGGAGTACGGCGCCGAGGTGCGGCTGCACGGGGCGACCGTCGACGAGGCGCTGCAGGCGGCGCAGCGGTACGCGGAGGCGGGCGGCGCGGTGTTCATCCACCCGTTCGACCACCGGGACGTCGTGATCGGGCAGGCCACCGTCGGGCTGGAGATCCTGGAGCAGTGCCCCGAGGTGCGCACCATCCTGGTCGGGGTGGGCGGCGGAGGTCTGCTGGCGGGGATCGCGGCGGCGGTCAAGCCGCTGCGGCCGGACGTGCGGGTGATCGGGGTGCAGGCGGCGGCCGCGGCCGCGTACCCGCCCTCGCTGGCGGCCGGGCACCCGGTCTCGCTGGAACGGTTCGCCACCATGGCGGACGGGATCATGGTCGGCCGGCCGGGGGACGTTCCGTTCGAGATCGTCAACACGCTGGCGGACGGCGTCCGGACGGTCTCCGAGGACTCGCTGTCCCGGGCGCTGCTGCTCGGTCTCGAACGGCTGAAGCTGGTGGTGGAGCCGGCCGGGGCGGCTCCGGTGGCGGCGCTGCTGGAGCGGCCGGACTCGTTCGAGGGGCCGGTGGTGGCGGTCCTGTCCGGCGGCAACATCGACCCGCAGCTGATGCAGCGGGTGCTGCGGCACGGTCTGGCGGCGGCCGGCCGCTACCTCTCGCTGCGGGTGCGGCTGGCCGACCGGCCGGGCGCGCTGGCGGGCCTGCTCGGGGTGCTGACCAGGGTGGACGCCAATGTGCTGGACGTGGCGCACGTCCGGGTCGATCCGCAGCTGGGGCTGACCGAGGTGGAGGTGGACCTGCACCTGGAGACCAAGGGGCCGGAGCACTGCGCGGCGGTGCTCGGCGAGCTGCGGGGCGCCGGGTACGTGGTCTCCCGGTAGGGGCCCGGACGGGGCGGCGCCGGGGCGGACACCTGATCCTTGACGCGATATATCGCGGATGCCAGACTCGCGATACATCGCGTTCTGTCGCCGTCGCGGCGAAAAAGAGTCGCTCGCCTGCCCGTAGTGGGGGCAAAGTGGGACAGACCACGCATGTCCATTTTCCCCGAGGAGATGAGGCAGGCCCATGGCGCCAGCCATCCAAGCCGAGAACCTGGTCAAGACCTTCGGTGACGTACGAGCCCTGGACGGCGTCAGCCTCGACGTCCCCGAGGGCACGGTGCTCGGGCTGCTCGGCCCCAACGGCGCCGGCAAGACCACCACCGTGCGCGTCCTCACCACCCTGCTGCGCCCCGACTCCGGCGGCGCGACGGTGGCCGGCGTCGACGTCCTCAAGCACCCGAACCGGGTCCGCAGCCTGATCGGCCTCTCCGGCCAGTACGCCGCGGTCGACGAGTACCTCACCGGCTTCGAGAACCTCCAGATGGTGGGCGAGCTGTACCAGATGCCCGCCCGCGCGGCGAAGGCCCGGGCGCTCGAACTGCTGGAGTGGTTCAACCTCACCGAGGCCAAGGACCGCACCGCCAAGACCTACTCCGGCGGCATGCGCCGGCGCCTCGACCTGGCCGCCGCCCTGGTCGTCCGCCCGCCGGTGATGTTCCTGGACGAACCCACCACCGGCCTCGACCCGCGCAACCGGCTCGCCCTGTGGGAGGTCATCGAGACGCTGGTCGAACAGGGCACCACGCTGCTGCTCACCACCCAGTACCTGGAGGAGGCCGACCGGCTCGCCCACGACATCGCCGTGGTCGACCACGGCCGGGTGATCGCCCGCGGCACCGCCGACCAGCTCAAGGCGCAGATCGGCGGCGAGCGGATCGAGGTCGTGGTGCAGCGGCCCGACCTGGTCGCCGACGCGCTCGCGGCGGTCTCCGCCCACGCGCTCGGCGAGCCGGCGGTGGAGAAGAACACCCGGCGGATCACCGTCCCGGTCAGCGGCGGCGCCCGGGTGCTCGCCGACGTGATCCGCGAGCTGGACGCCCGCTCGATCGAGATCGACGACATCGGTCTGCGCCGGCCGACCCTGGACGACGTCTTCCTCTCCCTCACCGGCCACCACACCGAGGCCGAGGACGGGGAGAACGGCGCCGCCGGGGGCGGGAAGCGCGAGCGGGGCAACGGCTCCGGCACCGGCAAGCAGGCCGTTCCGGCCGGGAAGGAGCGCTGAGATGACCACCGCGACCGAGCACGCCATCGGCGGGGCGGTCCCCAGGCAGCGCCGGGGCGCGGACGCCGTCCTGCACGACTCCTGGGTGGTCGCCAAGCGCAACCTCCGCCGGATGACCCGGATACCCGAGATCGTGATCTTCGGCCTGATGCAGCCGGTCATGTTCGTGCTGCTGTTCTCGTACGTCATGGGCGGCGCGATCAACATCCCGGGGACGCAGTCCAGCTCCTCGGCGTACATCCAGTTCCTGATGGCGGGCATCTTCGCCCAGACCGTGACCTTCGCGGTGGCCGGCGCCTCGGCGGGCATCGCCGAGGACATGTCCAAGGGCCTGGTCGACCGGTTCCGCTCGCTGCCGATGGCCCGCTCGGCGGTGCTGGTCGGCCGCACCCTGGCCGACCTCTGCCAGACCGCGTTCACCCTGGTGGTGCTGGCCCTGGTGGCGGTGCTGGTCGGCTGGCGGATCCACGAGGGGCTGCTGTCCGCGCTCGGCGCGTTCGGACTGCTGCTCCTGCTCGGCTACGCCTTCTCCTGGATCGGCGCGCTGATCGGCCTGTCGGTGCGCAGTCCGGAGGCGGCCACCTCGGCCGGGCTGATCTGGCTCTTCCCGCTGACCTTCATCTCCAACGCCTTCGTGCCGGTCAGCTCGATGCCGGGCTGGCTGCAGGCGGTCGCCTACTGGAACCCGTTCAGCGCCACCGTGCAGGCCTGCCGCAACCTCTTCGGCAACCAGGTGGGCCCGGTGGACGACGTGTGGCCGATGCAGCACGCCGAGCTGATGTCGGTGCTCTGGTCGGTGGTGATCATCGCGGTGTTCTCCTGGCTGTCGGTGCGCAAGTACCGCTCCTCCGGCAGCTGAGCCGCCCGGAGCCGTCCCAGGCACGCGCGAAGGCGGCCGCGGCAGGTGCCGCGGCCGCCTTCGGCGTGTCGTGGTGCGGTCAGCCGGAGTAGGGCTTGACCTCGATGATCTTGACCATGGCCTGCTTGCCGTTCGGCAGCTCGTAGGTCGCCTCGTCGCCGATGGTCTTGCCGTCGATCGCGCGGCCGAGCGGCGACTGCGGCGAGTAGATGTCCAGGTCGTCGTCGCCGACCTCGCGCGAGCCCAGCAGGAACTTCATGGTGTCGTCCTCGTCGCCGTCGAAGGCGACCGTGACGACCATGCCCGGAGCCACCACGCCCGAGTCCGCCGGAGCCTCGCCGACCTTGGCGCGCTCGAGGATCTGGGTGAGCTGGCGGATCCGCAGCTCGTACTTGCCCTGCTCCTCCTTGGCGGCGTGGTAACCGGCGTTCTCCTTGAGGTCACCCTCCTCGCGCGCGGCCTCGATCTTTTGCGCGATCTCGATCCGCCACGGGCCGGTCAGGTGATCCAGCTCGGCCTTGAGCTGGTCGTAGCCGGACTGAGTGAGCCAGGTCACGTTCTCGCTGGTCTGGGTCACGGGTGCTCCTCGTAGGTGCTGGGGCTGTGCTGAGGGTGTGAGTCGTCAGCGTGTTGAGTGGTGCTGATATCGGTCTTAACTACAAAGCAACGCCCGCTCCCGTACCAGTTGGTGCGGAAGGGGCGAAACCACGAGCCTAACAACTCCCACCGACAATCGGGAGGGTCGTTGGCGCTCCATTGACGACAGCGTTGCGCCAAGGTGTACAGGATTGGTGGGCGGGACTCCTCTACGGATGCCCGCTCCCCTGGGCGAATATGCCTGCCGCGCGGTTACTCGGGCGTACAGCCCAGCAGCTCGGCGGTGGTGCCGCGGGCGGTGGTCCGCAGGCTCACCACCGCGTCGTAGCTGGAGCCCTCCGCCGGGACGGGGAAGTCGGCCACGCCGACCACCGCGCCGTCCTCGGCCTGCGAGCGGACGGTGCAGCTGCCGGCCGTGCCGTCGCTCTTGCGCACCGCCAGGTGCAGCTGGAGCTCGGTGTCGGAGAGCGCCTGGAAGGTCGGCACGGTGCCGTTGATCTTCGTCTCGCGGATCAGGTAGGAGCCGCCCAGCCAGGCGACCAGGCCCAGGCCCAGCACCGCGCAGACCGCGCCGACCACCTTGAGTCGGCGGTCGCTCTCGCGGTCGCCGCGCCGCCCGTAGCGGTCCTCGGGCAGCTGCGGGGTCCTGGTGCCAGCGCTCATGGGGCTCAGTCCTCTCGTGGGGAGGGGGCCGCGCGGGTGGTGCGGGGGAATGCGCTGCTCCTCCAGTCCGTCACTATAGGAGGGGCACGCCCGCGGCCGGTCCGGCGGGGGCGGGCCCGGCCGTGTCGGCGCCCCCGCGCGGCGGCCGGACCCGCGGTGACGCGGCCCCACGAGCGGCTCGGACGGTGGGCGGACCGGCTTGCGCGGTACGCCCGGACATTTTTCGGAAGGAACGCACGCGTTGACTGAGCAGTTGCGACTGATGGCGGTGCACGCCCACCCGGACGACGAGTCCAGCAAGGGCGCGGCGACCATGGCCATGTACGTCGACCAGGGGGTGGACGTGCTGGTGGCCACCTGCACCGGGGGGGAACGCGGTTCGGTCCTCAACCCCAAGCTGCAGGGCAGGCCGGAGATCGAGGAGAACATCCACGAGGTCCGGCGCAAGGAGATGGACGAGGCCCGCGCGATCCTCGGGATCAGGCAGGCCTGGCTGGGCTTCGTGGACTCGGGCCTGCCGGAGGGCGACCCGCTGCCCCCGCTGCCCGAGGGCTGCTTCGCCCTGCAGGACGTCAAGGAGGCGGCCGAACCGCTGGTCCGCCTCATCCGGGAGTTCAAGCCGCAGGTCATCACGACCTACGACGAGAACGGCGGCTACCCGCACCCCGACCACATCATGACCCACAAGATCACCATGGTGGCCTTCGACGCCGCCGGCGACCCCGACGCGTACCCCGGGGCCGGCGAGCCCTGGCAGCCGCTGAAGCTCTACTACAACCACGGCTTCCCGATGGGCCGGATCCGCGCCCTGCACAAGTACCTCTCCGAGAACGGCCACGAGTCCCCCTACGGCGAGTGGATCGCCGGCTGGGAGAAGAGCGGCCGCAAGGAGCGCGAGATCACCACCCGGGTCCGCTGCGGCGACTGGTTCGAGACCCGGGACCGCGCGCTGATCGCGCACGCCACCCAGATCGACCCGGACGGTCCGTGGTTCCGCGTCCCGCTGGAGGTCCAGCGCGAGGTGTGGCCCACCGAGGACTACGAACTCGCCCGTACCCTGGTCGACGTGGACCTGCCGGAGGACGACCTGTTCGCCGGCCTGCGGACCCCCAGCCTGACGGCCGAGTCGGCCGACACGCGGGACTGAAGCACCCCCCGACGGCCCGGCTCCCCGTGAGCCGGGCCACCATAGAGATATGAGCGCCTCCGTGAACCTCACCCACCTCGCCGCCGAGCTCGCCGTCGACGACGCCAAGGTCACCCCCGGCCTGCTGGGCTTCCTCGTCTTCGCCGCCCTCGGCGTGGCCACCTGGTTCCTGGCCAAGTCCATGAACAAGCAGTTCAAGCGGGTGAACTTCGCCGAGGAGCCGGAGGCCCCGAAGGAGTGAGGCCGCGCCCCCTCCACCGCGCGGATGCGCGAGGATGGGGGCATGCCGAACCGCCTCGCCGACGCCACGTCGCCGTACCTGCAGCAGCACGCCGAGAACCCGGTCGACTGGTGGCCGTGGGGACCCGAGGCCTTCGAGGAGGCGGCGCGCCGCGGCGTGCCCGTGCTGCTGTCGGTCGGGTACGCGGCGTGCCACTGGTGTCATGTGATGGCGCACGAGTCGTTCGAGGACGAGGGGACGGCGGAGTACCTCAACGAGCGGTTCGTCGCGGTCAAGGTGGACCGGGAGGAGCGGCCGGACGTCGACGCCGTGTACATGGAGGCCGTGCAGGCGGCGACCGGGCAGGGCGGGTGGCCGATGACGGTCTTCCTGACCCCCGGCAAGGAGCCGTTCTACTTCGGGACCTACTTCCCGCCGCAGCCCCGGCACGGGATGCCGTCGTTCCGGCAGGTGCTGGAGGGGGTGCACGCCGCCTGGCGGGACCGGCGGGACGAGGTGGGTGAGGTCGCCGGCCGGATCCGGGCCGACCTGGCCGAGCGGGCCTCGGTCTACGCGGTCGGCAGCGGGGTGCACCAGCCGCCCGGGGAGGCCGACCTGCACCAGGCGCTGGTCGCGCTCAGCCGCGACTTCGACCCGCGGCACGGCGGCTTCGGCGGGGCGCCCAAGTTCCCGCCGGCCATGGTGATCGAGTACCTGCTGCGCCACCACGCCCGGACCGGCTCGCAGGCCGCGCTGGAGATGGCCGTGCGCACCGGTGAGGCGATGGCCCGCGGCGGCATCCACGACCAGCTCGGCGGCGGCTTCGCCCGGTACGCGGTGGACGCCGGCTGGGTGGTGCCGCACTTCGAGAAGATGCTCTACGACAACGCGCTGCTGCTGCGCGCCTACCTGCACCTGTGGCGGGCGACCGGCTCCGCCTCGGCCCGCCGGGTCGCGCTCTCCACCGCCGACTTCCTGCTGCGCGAACTGCGCACCACCGAGGGCGCGTTCGCCTCCGCGCTGGACGCCGACAGCCTCGACGAGGAGACCGGCACCAGCGCCGAGGGCGCCTACTACGTCTGGGAGCCCGGCCAGTTGGTCGACCTGCTCGGCCCGGCCGACGCCGCCACCGCCGCCCGGCTGTTCTCGGTCACCGCCGGGGGCACCTTCGAGCACGGCACCTCCGTCCTCCAACTCCTCGCCGACCCGGAGGACTTCGCCGAGTACGAGGCGATCCGCGCGCGCATGCTGGAGGCCCGCGCCGCCCGTCCGGCGCCGGCCCGGGACGACAAGGTGGTGGCCGCCTGGAACGGCCTGGCGATCGCCGCGCTCGCCGAGACCGGCGCGCTGCTGGAGCGCCCCGACCTGGTGCGGGCCGCCGAGCGCGCCGCCGACCTGCTGCTCGCCGTCCACCTCACCCCCGAGGGCCGGCTGCTGCGCACCTCCCGGGACGGCCGCCCCGGGGCCAACGCGGGCGTCCTGGAGGACTACGCCGACACCGCCGAGGGCTTCCTCGCGCTGTACGCCGTCACCGGCGAGGCCGAGTGGCTCCAGCTGGCCGGCGGTCTGCTCGACACCGTGCTCAAGCACTTCGCCGACGAGGAGACCGGCGCGCTGTACGACACCGCCGACGACGCCGAGGAGCTGATCCGGCGCCCGCAGGACCCGACCGACAACGCGACCCCGTCCGGCTGGACCGCCGCCGCGGCCGCCCTGCTCACGTACGCCGCGTACACCGGCTCGGCCCGCCACCGGACCGCCGCCGAGCGGGCCCTCGGCATCGTCGGGGCGCTCGCCTCGCGCGCGCCGCGGTTCGTCGGCTGGGGCCTGGCCGCCGCCGAGGCGCTGGCCGACGGGCCCCGTGAGGTCGCGGTGATCGGCCGGGCCGGCGACCCCGGGACGGTCGCGCTGCACCGGGCCGCGCTGCTCGGCACCGCGCCCGGGGCCGTGGTCGCGTTCGGCGAGCCGGGCGCGGGCAGCGACGAGGTCCCGCTGCTCTCCGGCCGGCCGCTGGTCGACGGCGCGCCCGCCGCCTACGTCTGCCGGCACTTCACCTGCGACGCGCCGACCACCGACCCGGCGGTCCTGGCCGAGCGGCTGGGGGCGGCGGAGGGGTAAAACCGTTGGTGGGCGGCGTGGGGCGCGGGCGAGGATGGGCCATGCCCTGGACTCTCACCACCTCCCTGGACGACTTCCGCGCGCAGGCCGGCGGTCTGCTCGCCGCGCACCCGGCCGAGAACACCGTGCTGCTCACGGTCACGGACCGACTGGCGGCGCGCGGCCCGCACTACTACGGCGACGGCGCGCCGGTGTTCGGCTGGTGGCGCCGCGAGCCGGACGGGCCGGTCGAGGGGGTGTTCCTGCAGACCCCGCCCTTCGTCCCGCGGCTGGGGGTGATGCCGGCGGAGGCCGCCGCCGAGCTGGCGGCCGACCTCGCCGGTGCCCGGGCCGGGTTCACGGCGCTCACCGGGGTCTCCGGCGGGGTCGCGGCGGTGCGGGCGTTCGGCGTGGCGTGGGGCGCGGCGACCGGGCTCACCGGGTCCGTCAGGACCGAGGAACGCCTCTACCGGCTCGGCGAGTTGACCGGACCTCCGCGCCCGCCGGCCGGCCGCGGCTCGCCGGGGCGGCCGACCGCGAACTGCTGGTCCGCTGGTTCGAGGAGTTCGCGGCCGAGGTGGACATCAGCATCCCCGACGTCGCGACGGTGGTCGACGACCGGACGGCGGCCGGTCAGCTGCACCTGTGGGAGGACGGGGGACGGCCGGTCGCGGTGGCCGGGGTCAGCGCGGTCGTCGCCGGGATGTCCCGGATCGGCCCGGTCTACACCCCGCGCGACGCCCGCGGCCGCGGCTACGCCAGCGGCGTCACGGCGGCCGCCTCGGCCGCCGCCCTCGCCGGCGGGGCCGGGGAGGTGCTGCTCTACACGGACCTCGCCAATCCGACCAGCAACTCGATCTACCAGCAGATCGGCTACCGGCCGGTGGAGGACTGCCTGGTGCTGGCCTTCGACGCCTGACGCCTGACGCCAGAGGTCCGACGGCGGGAACCGCCCCGGGCGGGGCGGCGTCGCACCGGAGGGGTGGGCCGGCGACCGGGGGGAGCCCGACGGTGGACGCGGTACTCGGATGGGCCGGGCGGCTGAGCCCGGCGCAGGCGGCGGCGGGTGCGCTGGCCGGGAACCTGGCGCTGTTCGCGCTGGCCCTGCTGGCCGGCGGCCTGCTGGTCCGCCGCTTCGGCGACCGGCGGGTGACCCCGCCACCCGCGCCTCCCGACCGCCGGGAGCGGCTGCTCACGGTGGTCGCCGTGCTGCTCAACTCGGCCGTCGGCCTGGCCGGCTGGCTGCTCTGGCGGGCCGGCTGGATCCGGCTCACGGCCGACGCGGGACCGCGCGCGGTGGCCGATCTGCTGCTGTTCTCCCTGGTGATGGACGCGCTGATGTACGGCGGGCACTGGCTGGCCCACCGCCGCCGGCTCTACCGGCTGGCCCACGAGCTGCACCACGCCTATCCGGACCCGCGCCCCGCGACGCTCTTCGTGCTGCACCCGCTGGAGGTGCTGGGCTTCGGCGGCGCGTGGATCGCGGTGCTCTGCCTCTGGCCGGGGATGTCCGCGCCCGCGCTGGCCGGCTACATCGGCGTCAACCTGGTCTTCGGCCTGCTCGGGCACCTGGGTGTGGAGCCCTTCCCGGTCCGGGTCCGGCGGCTCGCGGTGTTCCGCTGGGTGGCGCTGCCGATGTTCCACGCCGGTCACCACGCCGATCCGGCGGTCAACCTGGGCTTCTACACCACGCTCTGGGACCGGCTGTTCGGCACCGTCGACCCCCGCTACGACGCCCGCCGCGCGGCCCCGGACCCGACGCTCCGGTGACCCGACGCCCCGGTGCCCCGGTGACCGGGAGACGCGGTCACTCCCAGTCCCAGCCGATGCCCAGGATGCCGGGCCGCACGGCGGTGGCGACCAGATGGACGCAGTGGTGGCCGTCGAGCGTCAGCTCCTCGCTCTCGTAGGGCTCCTCGGCGGGCGAGCGGCGGGCGAAGCGGTGGCAGCGGACGGGCAGCGCGGCCGGGTGGAAGGTGATCTGCAGGACGTACTGCCCGGCCCCCGCGTGGAAGCCGCGCAGGTACTCGCAGCTGGGCTCGGGCGCCGGGGCGTCGTCGAAGCCGTAGCCGAGCAGGTGGGTGTCGCCCGCGCGCAGCCGGCGGTCCAGCAGCAGTTCGGCGATCAGCAGGTCGTGGGCCTGGTCGCGGCGGATGCGTCCGGGGCGGCAGTTCTCCTCGGCGCGGACGCCGACCCGGGTGATGTCGCTGCCGGGATCGCCCTGGTGGATCGCGAGGTAGCGGTCGATGCCGTCGCGGTGGGCGCGCAGGGCGTGCTGGGAGTCGCGGCGCCGCAGGCGGCGGTCGGCGCCGATCCGGATCCGTTCGATGTGGGTGACGGTGTGCAGCCCGCTGTCGCGCGGGCCGGCCAACTCGGCGAGCAGGTCGTCGACGGCGGTGGCCGGGGTGATGAGGTCGCGGTAGGGGCGCACGGGCGGACCGGCCGGCGCGGCGGGGGCGGCGCGCCGGGGGCCGAGCAGCCGGGTGAGCGAGTGCGCGGGGAGGTCCAGCACCTTCTCCAACTCGCGGACGGCGCGCAGCGATTCGGGACGTTCCGGGCGGCGGTGGCCCTGCTGCCAGTAGCTGAGGCTGGTGACCCCGATGTGCACGCCGCGCAGCGCGAGGTGGTCGCGGATGCGGTGCAGGGCGAGGCCGCGGGCGGCGATGGCGGTGCGCAGGGCGAGGTCGAACGGGCCGGTGCGCAGGGCGGTGACGAGGTCGGTTCGGTCGGTCCGCTGCATGCGGCCTCCTCGGGTGGCGGACGGGGCCGGCCCCGTCCGGCGTGTGCTGTGCGGTGGGCCCCGGTCGGTCGTGAATATTCACACGGGGAGGGGGGTTTGTCACCGGTCCCGACGTCCTGGGCGGGGGTTCGGAGGCCGGCGTTCACAGCGCGGCGGGTCCGTTCACACCCGGGTGGGCGGGCGTCCGGGGGCCGTTGACCGGCTGTGCCGGCGGCGCGATGCTCGGTGGCGCGATCCGGACCGCACCCCCACACCTCTCGACTCCTCTGCCTGTCGCAAGGAGGACAACCCCCATGTCCGTCACACGGATACGCCTGCGCCGCGCCGTCTCGGTGCTCGCGCTCGGCGTCCTCGGTCCGGCGCTCAGCGTCGCGGCCGTCACCCCGGCCCAGGCCGCCCCCACGGCCGAGGCCCCTTCGCAGCGGGTGCGGCCCGCGGGCGCCGCGGGTGCCACGGCCGATCTGGCCGGCACCTCCAAGAAGCTCGACATCACCATGCAGCAGCAACAGCAGAGCAACTGGTGCTGGGCGGCGAGCGGCAACACCATCGCCACCTGGTACGGCTACTCCTACAGCCAGAACCAGTTCTGCAACGCCGCGTTCGGCCGCTCGACCGGCTCCAGCTGCCCCAACAGCCAGGCCACGCTGGGCGATGTGCAGAACGCCCTGAGCTGGATCGGCATCAACCCGGGCTCGTACGTGTCCGGGTACCTGCGCTACAGCACGGTGCAGACCGAGGTGAACGCCGACCGGCCGGTCGAGACCCGGATCCAGTGGAGTTCCGGCGGCGGCCACATGCACGTCCTGTACGGGTACGACACCGGCAGCAACTGGGTCTACTGGGGCGACCCGTGGCCGTCCAACTACCGCTACAACTGGGCGGACTACAACTACTACGTGTCGAACGGCACGTTCTCCTGGACCCACTCCCTGTACCGGATCGGCGCGTGAGGGGCGACATGAGCAGCACGCACAAGGCCGCGGTCGTCCGCGGCGCGGCGGCGGTCCTGCTCGCCGCCGGTCTGGGGCTGGCGCT
The DNA here is from genome assembly GCF_040298605.1 of Kitasatospora sp. NPDC001527. Lineage (NCBI taxonomy): Bacteria > Bacillati > Actinomycetota > Actinomycetes > Kitasatosporales > Streptomycetaceae > Kitasatospora > Kitasatospora sp. NPDC001527. The sequence continues at coordinate 26,902 of NZ_JBEPAM010000011.1, forward strand.
CGCGCCGGCCGCCTCCGCCGCCGGTCCGGCCGGTCCCGCCGGGGTGCCCGAGCCGGTGCCGGCCGCGGAGCTGGCCCAGGCCCGCAGCGCGGTGCAGAGCCCCGCGGTGCTCGACCAGGTGGGCCGCTTCCTCGCCGGCAAGGGACAGCCGCCGACCGGTCCGGCCGGCCGGCTCGCCCCCGGGGCGGCCGAGCCGGAGGCGCCGGCCGCCGCCGCGCCCCGGCTGGCCGGGGACACCGTGCCGGTGTACACGCTGGACGCCGCCTTCGTCTCCGGCACCCCGGGCGCGCCGGTGGCCCGGGCCGAGTTCGCCGCCAGCCGGGTGGTCGCGGCCGACGGCCGGGTCGCCTCGGTCTGGACGGTGAGGCAGGACGGCGGCTGGCGGGTGGTCAACATCGCCACCGGCGGCGACGAGGGCGACTACGCGGCGCGCGCCGCGCAGGGCGGTGGCGGGACGGCGTTCCGTGAGCCGCAGATCAACGCCTGGTACGTGCTGCGGGACGGCCGGGTGCTGCCGCTGGACGACGAGGCGCGCCGCTCGGTGGGCGAGGCCGGGGTGAGCCTGGCCGCGTACCAGGGCCTGGTCCGGCAGCGGTACGGCGACAAGCTGCCCGGCTCGGCGTACGACCGGGCGGGCCGGGGCGGCGGCTACGAGCCCGCCGCCGGGCCGTCGGCGGGCGGCACCGCGCTGCCGGCCGTGACGGCCGCCGCGGCCCTGGGCGCCACCGCGCTCGCGGGCGCGGGTGTGGCCCTGCGGCGGCGGACGTCCCTGCGGCACGGGTAGCGCGCAGGGGCACCCCCTCGGGGGCGTGACGGTCGGAACCCCGCCCGTCACGCCCCTCCCGCATGCGCTACAGGCCGGTGAAGCCGTCCTCCAGGATCGCGAAGGTGCGGTCCACCAGATCGGCGATGTCCTCGGCGCCGTCGCCGTCGGCCCAGTGCAGCACCGCCTCCGTGGTGGCGGCGCCGATCGCGGCGGCGGTGATCCGCATCTCGAAGGTGGGCTCCTGGAGGCCGGCCCGCCGGGTCAGCACGGAGAGGTACAGCCGCTGCGGCTCGTTGCCGGTTTCGATCATCCGGGCGCGCAGCGCGGGGACGTCCTTGGCCAGCCGCATCCGGACGAGCAGTTCCTCGCGCTCGTGCTCCTGCAGTTGCCGGATCAGCCCGATGACGGCCTCCCGGCAGGAGTGCAGAAACGGTTCCCCGGAAGGCCTGGCGAGCAACGCGTCGATCATCGCCGGGTCGTACTCGTCGGTGAGGACGAGGTCCTCCTTGGTGGCGAAGTACCGGAAGAAGGTGGACGGGGAGACCTCGGCGGCGGCCGCGATCTGGTCCACCGTCGTGTTCTCGTACCCCTGTTCGGCGATCAGCCGGTACGCCTCGCGCCGGATGGCCTGGCGGGTCTTCAGCTTCTTGCGCTCGCGCAGCGACAGCGGCGCCTCCAGCATCGCCTGGATCGGGTTGCCCGGTCCGGTCGGAGGTGCCGTTGCCGGCCGCGTTGCGTTCATGTCTTCGATTATCCGCGATCGGCGGCGGGCACCGCGGTGGCCCCGGCGGGCGGCCCGGCCGGTTCGACGGCGGGCATCCGCAGCGCGACCAGCACCGCCGACAGCACCGCGATCACCCCGGAGACCAGCAGCACCACCGTCATCCCGTGCACGTAGGCACCGTGCGCGGAGGCGGACAGCGCCGGATCGCCGGCCGCGGCGGCGACCGCGTCGGCGGCGACCACCGACCTCCCGGCCTGCTCGGCCGTGCCCGCCGCCAGGGCGCCGGTGTCCAGCGCGCCCCGGTAGGCGTTGGCGAGCAGGCTGCCGAAGACGGCCACCCCGATGGCCCCGCCGACCTGGCGGAAGGTCTGCAGCAGGCCGGAACCGACACCGGCCCGGGCGGGCGGCAGCGTGAGCAGGGCGGTGGCCTGCGCGGTGATGAGGGACAGGCCCATGCCGACCCCGAGCAGGGTGAGCCAGAGCGCGGCGAGGCCGTAGCCGTCGGAGACCCCGGTGCTGCTGCCGATGAGCAGGGCGCCGGCCAGCAGGGCGAGGCCCAGGGCGATCACCGTCCGGGGGCTGGTCCGGGCGACCAGCTTGTCGCTGAGCCGGGCGGCCACCATCAGGCCGAGCATCATCGGCATCAGCCGCAGACCGGTGCCGAAGGCGTCCGCGCCGAGGACGCTCTGGAAGTAGAGGGGAAGCACGAAGAACGCGCCGAACAGGACCAGGGACACCAGTGTCGCGGCCACCGTCGACCAGCGGAAGGCGGCGTCGGCGAGCAGCGACAGGTCGAGCATCGGGTCCCGCTGCCGCCGGCTGCGCAGCACCAACAGGGTGAGCGCGACCAGCGCGCCGCCGACGGTGCCGAGCACCACCGGGTCGGCCCAGCCGCGCTCGGGGCTCTCGATGATGCCGTAGGTGAGCGCGGCCAGCCCGCCGGCGCCGAGCAGGGTGGCGGGCACGTCGATCGGGGGCGCGGCGGGGTTGCGGGTCTCCGGCAGCAGGACGGCGCAGGCGGTGATCCCGATCGCCACCAGCGGCAGGTTGATCGCGAAGATCGCGCCCCACCAGTAGTGCTGGAGGATGAAGCCGCCGATCAGCGGGCCGAGCGGGGTGCCGACGGCCAGCGCCGCGGCCAGGATCGCGGTGGCGCGCCGCTGCTCGCCGGGCGGGAAGAGGCCGGGGATCACCGCCATGGACATCGGCATCACCAGCGCGCCGGCCAGACCCATCGCGGCGCGGGCGGCGATCAGCGTGGCGGGGCTGTCGGCCAGCATGCCGATCGCCGAGGCGAGGCCGAACAGGGCGAGGCCCAGGGTGAGCGTGAAGCGGCGCCCGAAGCGGTCGCCGATCAGCCCGGCCGGGAGCATCACGGCGGCGAAGACCACGGTGTAGGAGTCGACGATCCACTGCTGCTGGCCGGTGGTGGCCTGGAGCTGGGAGGCCAGCGTGGGCAGGGCCACGTTCAGGACCGTCATGTCGAGGCTGATCACCAGGACGCTCAGCGCGACCGCGACCAGCGCGAGCCAGCGCCGTGGGTCCGGGCCGGGCGGGGCCGCCGCCTGGTCGTCGGTGGGCGGAGTGGGCACGGGTACCTCCGGAGACCTGTGAAGGGAGTCTCTGTCAAATGACAGTAACTCCCAAAAGATGGTCACCGTCAATGCCGGGAGGCGTCGGCCAATCGTCACGCTCCGTGATGTGTCCTGGAAGTGCGCGTTCCGCACGGGGAATTGACGCAACGTTGATCTGTCGTTCGCCGCTTTCGGGCGGCTTCGGGTGACTGACGGTAGATACGATGTGGCCGTCGGTCAGTGCGGACCGGCGCGTGCCGAGAGCGGAGAAGGGGTGGGGCGGCAGGGGCCGACCACAAGCCCGGCGCAGGAAGGGGAAGCCGTCATGGCCGTTCGGGAGTCGGGTGCCCAGATCTGGGGCGCCGCGGTGGTGGTGGGCTCGGCGCTGGCCGTGGTCGCGGCCTATCTGATCCACGGCGCCGCGCTGGTGCTGGTGGTCGCCGGGATCGAGGTGCTGCTGCTGATGGTCTACGTGGGCCGGCGCTGGCGGCTGCTCCATCAGGCGCCCGAGCCGGACCGCCGCTCGGCGCCGCGCGGGCACCGGACGGCCGCCGGCACGGTGGACGCCGCGCACTGCGAGCGCTGCCGGCGGGCCAGGGCGGCGATCGACGCGCGGCAGGCCGGGCGGCCGGTCCACGGCCGGCACCTCCACGAGCGCTTCGACCGGCTGCACGAGGACCGGCCGCGCGAGCGGCGGTACGACGGGTCGCACGAGCGCGCGCCGCACGACCGGGTGCACGAGCACCAGGTCCGGGAGTGGACGGCGGAACGGGCGGCCGCCCGGTCGCACGACCGGCCGACCGCCCGTCACGGGGCGCCGGGCTCAGCCGGCCGCGCTGTAGGCCACCAGTGAGACGCCGACGTACTGGGTGATGAAGGCCCCGAGGGTGAAGGCGTGGAACACCTCGTGGAAGCCGAACCAGCGCGGTGAGGGGTTGGGCCGCTTGAGCCCGTACACCACGCCGCCGATGCTGTAGAGCACGCCGCCGACGATCATCAGCACCAGGACCGCGACGCCGCCGGTGCGCAGGAAGTCCGGCAGGAAGAACGCGGCGGCCCAGCCCAGCGCGAGGTAGACCGGCGTGTAGAGCCAGCGCGGCGCGCCGACCCAGAAGACCCGGAACGCTATCCCCGCCAGGGCTCCGCCCCAGACCGCCCAGAGCAGCACCTGCCGGGCGGCGCCGTCCAGCAGCAGGATGGTGAACGGCGTGTAGGTCCCCGCGATGATCAGGAAGATGTTCGCGTGGTCCAGCCGGCGCAGGATCGCGTCCCCGCGCGGCCCCCAATGGAAGCGGTGGTAGACCGCGCTGACCCCGAAGAGCAGCCAGGCGCTGACGGAGTAGATCGCGCACGCGACTCTCGCGGGCCCCGGTTCGGCCAGGCAGATCAGCACGATCCCGGCGGCCACCGTGGCGGGGAACATTCCGGCGTGCAGCCAGCCGCGCCACTTGGGCTTGCTGTCGGCACGCTCCGTGATCTCCAGGAGCTCAGCAGTCATGAGCGGCATGCTACCCGCTACCTACGACTCCGTAGGTTACCGATCCGTAGGAAGTGGCGCTCATCACGACTTGGACGTTTTGGAGTATTGGGAGGGCGGTCGGCGGGCGCCGGGAGGTGCTGAACCCGCTGCCCTACTGGCTGGTAATCATCCGTACTGTAGTAAAAGATGCGTCAACTCTGCCGTTGTGCCGTGTTCGAGGCGTAGGCCCGGAGCTACGCTGCAAGCACCCTCAACCCCCGCTACGCCGTCTCCCCGCCGGGATGGCGTGAAACGGAGCGATCGTGTCGAACGAGAACTCGGCTGCTCTCAGCGCCGCGCCCACCCGTCACCAGCGCCTGCTGGCGTGGGTGGACGAGATCGCGGAGCTCACCCAGCCGGACCGCGTCGAGTGGTGCGACGGTTCCGAGGAGGAGTACCAGCGCCTCGCGGACCTGCTTGTCGCCCAGGGCACTTTCAAGAAGCTCAACGAGGAGAAGCGACCCAACTCCTACTACGCCGCCTCCGACCCGTCGGACGTGGCGCGCGTGGAGGACCGCACCTTCATCTGCTCCGAGCAGGAGAAGGACGCCGGCCCGACCAACCACTGGAAGGCTCCCGCCGAGATGCGCGAGATCTTCCAGGGCGAGCAGGGCCTGTTCCGCGGCGCCATGAAGGGCCGCACCATGTACGTCGTGCCGTTCTCGATGGGCCCGGTCGGCTCCCCGCTGGCCGCGTACGGCGTCGAGATCACCGACTCCGCCTACGTCGCCGTGTCGATGCGCGTGATGACCCGCATGGGCCAGGCCGTGCTCGACCAGCTCGGCGAGGACGGCGACTTCGTCAAGGCGGTGCACACCGTCGGCGCCCCGCTCGCCGAGGGCCAGGCGGACGTGCCGTGGCCGTGCAACAGCACCAAGTACATCTCGCACTTCCCGGAGACCCGGGAGATCTGGTCCTTCGGCTCCGGCTACGGCGGCAACGCCCTGCTCGGCAAGAAGTGCTACGCGCTGCGCATCGCCTCGACGATGGCCCGCGACGAGGGCTGGCTGGCCGAGCACATGCTCATCCTGAAGCTCACCCCGCCGGCGGGCCCCGCGGGCGAGGCGGAGCCCAAGTACGTCGCGGCGGCCTTCCCCTCCGCCTGTGGCAAGACCAACCTCGCGATGCTCCAGCCCACCGTTCCGGGCTGGAAGGTCGAGACGATCGGCGACGACATCGCCTGGATGCGCTTCGGCGCCGACGGCCGCCTGTACGCCATCAACCCGGAGGCGGGCTTCTTCGGCGTCGCGCCCGGCACCGGCGTCGACACCAACGCCAACGCGATCGACACCCTCTGGGGCAACACCGTCTTCACCAACGTCGCGCTCACCGACGACGGCGACGTCTGGTGGGAGGGCCTCACCGACGAGAAGCCGGCCCACCTGACCGACTGGCGCGGCAACGACTGGACGCCGGAGTCCTCGACCCCGGCCGCCCACCCGAACGCCCGCTTCGCCGTCCCGGCCGCGCAGTGCCCGACCATCGCCCCCGAGTGGGAGGACCCGGCGGGCGTGCCGATCTCGGCCATCCTGTTCGGCGGCCGCCGCGCCACCGCCGTCCCGCTGGTGACCGAGTCCTTCAACTGGCAGCACGGTGTCTTCCTGGGCGCCAACATCGCCTCCGAGAAGACCGCCGCCGCCGAGGGCACCGTCGGCGAGCTGCGCCGCGACCCGTTCGCGATGCTGCCGTTCTGCGGCTACAACATGGGCGACTACTTCGCCCACTGGCTGAAGGTCGGCGCCCAGGCGGACGCCGCCAAGCTGCCGAAGATCTACTACGTGAACTGGTTCCGCAAGAACGCCGACGGCAAGTTCGTCTGGCCGGGCTACGGCGAGAACAGCCGCGTGCTGAAGTGGGTCGTCGAGCGCCTGGAGGGCACCGGCGAGGGCGTCGAGACCCCGATCGGCGTGCTGCCGACCGTCGAGGGCTTCGACCTGGACGGCCTGGAGCTGTCCAAGGAGGACCTCGACCTGCTCTTCACCGTCGACGCCGACATCTGGCGCCAGGAGGCCGCGCTCGTCCCGGCCCACCTGGAGCTGTTCGGTGACCACACGCCCGCCGCGCTGTGGGACGAGTACCGGGACCTGGTCGCCCGCCTCGGCTGAGCCTGAGCCTCAGCAGGAGCGGTAGAGAGGCCGGTGCGCTGCACGAACCGCGCACCGGCCGGCGACAGGACGGCCGGAGCCCCGACGGACGATCTTTCCCCGACCAAGGAGATCGTCCGGACCGGGACTCCGGCCGTAGCGCTTTTCCCGCGGCTGCTCAGGGCTGGGTGTAGCCGCCCAGGAACAGGCCGATCCGGGTGACCGCGTCGGTGATCTCCTCCGCGCGCGGCAGGGTGACCAGCCGGAAGTGGTCCGGCTCGGGCCAGTTGAAGCCGGTGCCCTGGACCAGCAGGATCCGCTCGGCCCGCAGCAGGTCGAGCACCATCCGGGCGTCGTCCCTGATCTTGAAGACCTTGGGGTCCAGCCGGGGGAAGGCGTACAGCGCGCCCTTCGGCTTCACGCAGCTGACCCCGGGGATCTCGTTGAGCAGCCGGTAGGCGGCGTCCCGGGACTCCAGCAGCCGGCCGCCGGGCAGGACCAGGTCCTTGATCGACTGCCGTCCGCCGAGCGCCGCGGCCACCGCGTGCTGGGCCGGCATGTTGGCGCACAGCCGCATCGAGGCGAGCACGGTCAGGCCCTCGACGTAGCTGCGGGCCCGGTCGCGGTCGCCGGAGAGCACCATCCAGCCGGAGCGGAAGCCCGCCACCCGGTAGGCCTTGGACAGGCCGTTGAAGGTGACGCAGAACAGGTCGGGCGCCAGGCTGGCGAGCGGGATGTGCTCGGCGTCGTCGTAGAGGATCTTGTCGTAGATCTCGTCCGCGTAGATCACCAGCCGGTGCCGGCGGGCGATCCCGACCAGCCCCTCCAGCACCTCGCGCGGATAGACCGCGCCGGTCGGGTTGTTGGGGTTGATCACCACCAGGGCCCTGGTCCGGTCGGTGACCTTGGCCTCGATGTCGGCGAGGTCCGGGTACCACTCCGACTGCTCGTCGCAGCGGTAGTGGACGGCGGTGCCGCCGGCCAGCGAGACCGACGCCGTCCACAGCGGGTAGTCCGGGGCCGGGACGAGCACCTCGTCGCCGTCGTCCAGCAGCGCGGTCATCGCCAGCTGGATCAGCTCGGAGACGCCGTTGCCGAGGAAGACGTCCTCGACCGTCAGGCCGTCCAGGCCGCGCTCCTCGTAGTGCATCACCACGGCGCGGCGCGCGGCGAGCAGCCCCTTGGAGTCGCCGTAGCCGTGCGCGGTGGAGAGGTTGCGCAGGATGTCCTGGAGGATCTCCGGCGGCGCGTCGAAGCCGAAGAGCGCGGGATTGCCGGTGTTGAGCTTCAGGATGCGGTGGCCCTGTTCCTCCAGCCGCATCGCCTCGTCGAGCACCGGACCGCGGATGTCGTAGCAGACATTGGCGAGCTTGCTGGACTGGATGACCTGCATGCCTGCCTACTTTAGGGGCACGAACGGGCGGTTGGGCGCGTGCGCCGGGCCGCCCGCCGGACCGCCCGGACGCCGGGGTTCCGCTACTCCTTCGATCGGGAGGCGGATGCCGTCGCCCGCCTTCCGGATCGGCGGCCGGGCGTCCGCAACCCCGCCGAAGACGAGGAGGCGCGGGCGGGGTGCCGTCCGGAACGAGACGGACGGCACACTGCTGTGCGGTGCCCCGGTTCCGTGGCGCCGTGGTGACGTGGTGACGTGGTGCCGTCGGTCGGACGCGAGGAGGGGGCGAGCCGTGATCGCGAGCGCGCTGGGAGCGGTACTGGCCGGGCTGCTGGCGGCGCCGGCGCTGCGCGGCCTGGTGGTGCGGTACACCGTGCCGGAGGGTGAACCGTGGTGCCTGGCCTGCCCGTCCTGCGGGCGGGAACTGCGCGGCCTGCCGCCCACCGGGCGGTGCCCGGGCTGCCGGAGGGGCCTGGGCCCGGGCCCCTGGCGGGTGGAGGCGGTCACCGCCGCCGCGGCGGCCGCCGCGCTCGCCGCCGCGCACCCGGCGGACGCGCTGCTGCTGCTCTGGCTGGCCGGGCCCGGCGTGGTGCTGGGCTTCACCGACGCCCGGGTGCACCGGCTGCCCTATCCGCTCACCTGGACGCTGGCGGCGGGTCTCGCGCTGCTGCTGACGGCCGTGCAACTGGTCGAGGGCGACCCGGGGGTGCTGCCGCGCTGCCTGCTGGTGGCGCTGGCCGCCGGGGCGCTGTTCGAAGTCCCGGTCCAGCTGGGCCTGGTGGGCGCCGGTGACACCGTGCTGGCGCTCGGCCTCGGCGCGCTGCTCGGCCGCTACGGCTGGACCGCCGCCTTCGCCGGCCTGGTCGCCTTCGTGCTGCTGGCCGGGCTCTGGTCGGTCGGCGTCCTGCTGACCGCCCTGGTGCGCCGCCGTCCGGTGCGCGGCCGGGAGGTGCCGCTCGGCCCGTTCCTGCTGCTCGGCACCCTGCTGGCGGTGCTAGGCCACTCCTGAGCCGGTCACTCCTGAGCCGGCTGCTCCCGAGCCGGCCGGGGCGGGCGGAACGGCCCCGGAACGCGAACGGGCCCGCCGTACCGGTCAGGTACGACGGGCCCGCCGCCGACGCGCAGGCTCCACCCTCAAGGAGCGGCGCGCCGGGGGGAGTTACGGCATCTGGTGGACGAACGGGCCGACCGTGTTGGCGAAGGCGTTCCCGTTGACGGAGTCCCAGTTGGTGGACCAGGTCATGGCGCCCCGGATGGTCGGCCACTTGGCCGGCGGGACGAAGCTGCCGCAGTTGTTGCCGGTGGCCAGGCAGTCCAGCGCGTTGTTGACGACGCTCGGCGCGACGTAGCCGCCGCCGGCCGCCTTGCTGGAGGCCGGGACACCGATGCCGACCTGGTCGGGCCGCAGACCGCCCTGGATGTGGGTGCAGATCTGCGAGGTGATGAAGTCGATGGTGCCCTGGGTGTAGACCTTGCCGTCGCAGCCGTTCATGCCGCCCGAGTTGTAGAACTGGGTGTTGACGACGGTCAGGATGTCCTTGGTCTTCAGCGCCAGCTGGAAGTAGGAGCCGGCGGTGGAGTACATCCCGATGGTCTCCGGGGCCATCGTCAGCACGAAGCTCGGGCCGATCTTGGCCTGCAGGGCGTGCAGCGCGTCGGCCAGGTAGGTCGGGTTGAGGCCGTTCTCCAGGTCGACGTCGAGGCCGTCGAAGCCGTAGTCCTTGATCACCGCGTAGGCGGTCTCGACGAAGGCGGACGCGGCGGTGGCGTCGTTGATGTGGATGGCGCCGTTCTGGCCGCCGATGGAGATGATGACCTTCTTGCCGGCCGCCTGCTTGGCCTTCACGTCAGCGCGGAACTGGGCGTCGGTGTAGCCGCCGAGGCCGGCCGAGAGCTCCGGGTCCAGCTTGAAGGTGATGGCGCCGGCGCGGTTGGCGACAGCGTCGGCGAACGACACCGCGATGATGTCGTACGCGCCCGGGACGTCGCTCAGCTTCTGGAGGTTGTTGCCCTTGTTGTCGAAGTTGTGCCAGTAGCCGGTGATGGCGTGCTTCGGCACCCCGGTGCTCGGGTTGCCGGTCGGCGTCGCGGTGGGGGTCACCGTGGGCGTCGCGGTCGGGGTGGGGGTGACCGTCTGGGTGGGGGTCGGGGTGACGGTCTGGGTCGGGGTGACCGTGGGCGTCACCGTCGGGGTGACGGTCGGGGTGGGGGTCACCGTCGCCGTCGGGCTCGGGGTGACGGGGCCGCCCGGGCCGCTCAGCACGACGTCGTCGGCGAGGAAGGCGCTCTGGCCGTACCAGCCGTGCAGGTAGACGGTGACGCTCTTGGCGCTCGCACCGGTGGTGAAGGTGGTGGAGAGCTGGTTCCAGCTGTTCTGGTTGGACCAGACGCTCGGGTCGGTGCCGCCGGTGCCGCGCGCCCCGAGGTAGGTGTACGGGCCCTGGACCCAGGCGCTCAGGGTGTAGCTGGTGTTGGGCAGCACGCTGATGGTCTGGGTGCACTCGGCGGTGTCCGCCGCGCCCGGGGTGGCCTGCAGCGCGCCCGAGCCGGAGTGGACCGGCGTGGTGACGGCGCTCGCGGCACCGGTGCAGACCCAGCCGCCGAGCGAGCCGTCGAAGCCGCCGTTGGCGACCAGGTTCCCGGCCGCCGCGTTGGCGCCGCCGGCGAAGAGGGCGAGGCCGGTGCCGGCCAGGGCGAGGGCGGTGGCGCCCGCGGCGAGGGCCGGGACGGGGCCGCGGCGGCGCTTGTGCGCCACGGGCCGGTTCAGCGTACGGGCCATGGAGGTGCGCTCCTGTGGGGGAGGAGCGGCCGCCGCGGTGGGGGGCGCGGCGGCCGCGTGTGGGGGAGGGCATTGCGTCCGAAGTACTGCCTTGACGAGGGCGGGTCCGGTGTTCTGTTCCGCCCTGGGAACAAAAGCTGGACTAGACCATTGGGGGTCGTCAAGCATTGAACCGTCGGCTTACGGATTCCTTAAGGAATCGGAGACCGTTCCGTATCCGGCCCCCGGCCGTTCCCCGGAGCGTCTCCGGGGCGCCGCGTCGGCTCGATCAGGCCACCTGGGGCGCGCCCGTCGCGACAGACTTCGCACAGGACCGTGACCCTCCCGCGACCTGCGGCTTTCCCTGCCGCCACGACGCGGGAGTAGGCTGCGCCGGGGGTTCTGAAGCACCCGGTGAAGTGAGTACGGAGGGGCCGAAAACCATGGGTCTGCGCGATGTCGTCGAACGCACGCCTGGTCTGCGCGTCCTGCTGGACGGGATGTACGGCCTCTACGGTCGCCGGGTCGAGGTGCACCTCGCCCGCACCCCGCACCACATCGGCGTGATCCTCGACGGCAACCGCCGCTGGGCCCGCGCGACCGGTGGGTCCACCGCGGACGGCCACCAGCGCGGCGCCGACAAGATCAGCGAGTTCCTCGGCTGGTGCGACGAGACCCACGTCAAGGTCGTCACCCTGTGGATGCTGTCCACCGACAACCTGGACCGCCCGGCCGACGAACTGGTCCCGCTGCTCGGCATCATCGAGGACGCGGTCACCAACCTGGCCGCCGCCCGCCGCTGGCGGATCAACCCGGTCGGCGCGCTGGACCTGCTGCCGCAGCACACCGCCGACGTCCTGAAGCGGGCCGCCGAGCAGACCGCCGGCATCGAGGGCATCACGGTCAACGTGGCCGTCGGCTACGGCGGCCGGCACGAGATCGCCGACGCCGTCCGCTCGCTGCTCCAGGAGCACGCCGGCCGGGGCACCTCGATCGAGGAACTGGCCGAGGTCCTGGACGTCGAGCACATCGCCGAGCACCTGTACACCAAGGGCCAGCCCGACCCCGACCTGGTCATCCGCACCTCGGGCGAGCAGCGGCTCTCCGGCTTCCTGCTCTGGCAGAGCGCGCACAGCGAGTTCTACTTCTGCGAGGCGTACTGGCCGGCCTTCCGCAAGGTCGACTTCCTGCGGGCGCTGCGCGCCTACGAGCAGCGCAACCGGCGGATGGGTCTCTGACCGGGCGGTGGAGCGCTCCCGGGAGACCGGGCCCGGCGGTCCGGCGTGCCGGATTGACCACCGTAGGGGCTGGCCTACCCGGCGGCCGGGCGAGGCCAAACGTTCACCCGCAATGATCCGTCAGTTCTCCGAGGGCGCGAATGCACCGCCCCCCGCCTGGGAATACTCCGATCAGACCGGCCCCGAGGCCACCGGGGCAGCGGGGGCCGGCTTGCCGCGGATGACGCAGGGTCATCCGCCCTGGAGGCCTAGTGGTCAGTTCCAAGAGCCGCCGGACACCAGACCGGCGCACGTACGTTCTCGACACCAGTGTGCTCCTGGCGGACCCGCTCGCCATGAGCCGTTTCGAGGAGCACGAGGTCGTCCTCCCCGTGGTGGTGGTCACCGAGCTGGAGGCCAAGCGGCACCACCCGGAGCTGGGGTATTTCGCCCGCCAGGCGCTGCGACTGCTCGACGACTACCGGATCCGCCACGGCCGCCTCGACGAGCCGATCCCGGTCGGCGAGCTCGGCGGCACCATCCGGGTGGAGCTCAACCACTCCGATCCGTCGATACTGCCGGCCGGCTACCGGGCGGGCGGCGGCGAGGCCGACACCCGGATCCTGGCGGTGGCCCGCAACCTGCAGGCCGAGGGCTACGACGTCACCGTCGTCTCCAAGGACCTCCCGCTGCGGATCAAGGCGTCCTCGGTCGGCCTGCTCGCCGAGGAGTACCGGGCCGAGCTGGCGATCACCTCGGGCTGGACGGGCATGGCCGAGCTGCACGTGCCCGCCGACGACGTGGACGCCCTGTTCGCGGCCGGCCATGACGCCGGGGTGGACGTCGACGGCGCCGCCGAGCTGCCGGTGCACACCGGACTCGTGCTCACCTCCGAGCGCGGCAAGGCGCTCGGCCGGGTCGCCGGCGACGGCCGGGTCCGGCTGGTGCGCGGCGAGCGCGAGGCGTTCGGCCTGCGCGGGCGCAGCGCCGAGCAGCGGGTGGCGCTGGACCTGCTGCTCGACCCGGAGGTCGGGATCGTCTCGCTGGGCGGCCGGGCCGGCACCGGCAAGTCCGCGCTGGCGCTCTGCGCCGGCCTGGAGGCGGTCCTGGAGCGGCAGCAGCACCGCAAGGTGATGGTCTTCCGGCCGCTGTACGCGGTCGGCGGGCAGGAGCTCGGCTATCTGCCGGGCACCGAGACGGAGAAGATGAGCCCCTGGTCCCAGGCGGTCTTCGACACCCTCTCGGCGGTCACCACCCCGGACGTGATCGAGGAGGTCATCTCGCGGGGCATGCTGGAGGTCCTGCCGCTCACCCACATCCGCGGGCGTTCCCTGCACGACGCCTTCGTGATCGTGGACGAGGCGCAGTCGCTGGAGCGCAACGTCCTGCTGACGGTGCTGTCCCGGATCGGCCAGGGCTCGCGGGTGGTGCTCACCCACGACGTGGCGCAGCGGGACAACCTCCGGGTGGGCCGCTACGACGGCGTGGTGGCGGTGGTGGAGAAGCTGAAGGGGCATCCGCTCTTCGCGCACATCACGCTGACCCGCTCGGAGCGCTCGCCGATCGCGGCGCTGGTGACGGAGATGCTGGAGGACGTGAACCCGTGACCGGTTGATGCCGGACCATCCGGAACATCCGGACAATCACGGACAAAAGCGTCAATTCCCGGCGCGGGGCCCGTTCCTGAGGGGGCGGGCCCTGTCCCTTTCATCACATCGAGTGCTGTGTGTCCGGCGAACGCCGGTTCGGTGAATGTGACGCCCGCCACGCAACAGGGAATTGCGTCGACAGGTCCCCGTGCGGCATGGTGAGGGTTCTGTCAGGCCCCGCGTACGGCATGGCAGGGCTTCCGGGAGACCGGGGGTCCGGCCCGGACGATCCGCCAACTCCGGTCGGTGGATGCACAATTGAAAACCGCTCGCCGTACGCCGCCCGATCGCAACGCCCGGTCGCCTCACCCCGGCCGGACGTCGGGTCAGTACCTCCCGTGACCGGCACCGTACGGAGGGCAGCGCCAAGGGGCATGTTGCGCCCGCACGGTCACGCGTGGGCGATGCTGGAAGGAATCCATGTGACTCGGATCTCGGTCCGGGGAGTTGCTGTCGCCTCCGCCACCGCCGTCACCGCTGTCGGTGCCGTCGTGGGCATGGCCTCGGGCAGCGAGGGCAAGACGACGCAGACGGTCGACGTCGCAGGCGCGACCCTGCTTGCCGAAGTCCCCTCCGGCGCCCAGGCGCAGACCATCAGCGACAACATCGGCACGCAGGCATCCGCCCAGCAGGCCGCCGCCGACGCCGCCGCCAAGGCCGCCGCCGAGCAGAAGGCCGCCGAAGAGGCCGCCCGCCAGCAGGCCGCCGCCGAGGCTCAGGCCAAGGCCGACGCCGCGGCCAAGGAAGCCGCGGCCAAGGCCGAGGCGGAGAAGGCCGCGAAGGCCGCCGAGGAGAAGCGCAAGGCCGACGAGGCCGCCGCCAACCGCTCCAAGGCCCGCTCGGCGATGGCCGCCACCGACAGCTCCGCGCCCGCCCCGGTCTCGGTCAGCCCCGGTTCGGTGCAGGAGCTGGCCCAGCAGATCGTCGGCAACGACGCCCAGTTCCAGTGCTTCAGCAACATCGTGAAGCGCGAGAGCGGCTGGAACTACACCGCCACCAACAAGAGCTCCGGCGCGTACGGCCTGGTCCAGGCGCTGCCCGGCTCCAAGATGGCCTCGGCCGGCGCCGACTGGCGCACCAACCCGGCCACCCAGATCAAGTGGGGCCTGAGCTACATGAACAGCCGCTACGGCAGCCCCTGCGGCGCCTGGTCGTTCTGGCAGTCGCACCACTGGTACTAGGAACACCGCCGCGGCCCCCGGTCACGCTTCCGCCGTGACCGGGGGCCGCGGCGTTTCCCGTGCGCGGGCGGACCGCGCCGCCCGGGCTGCGCTGACCAGTGCGCCCGCGGGCGGTGCGGTCCTGGGTGCGGACGCGGGGACGGGGAGGGGTCCTGGTAGCTCCCCGCACCGGCCGGTCCGCCGACAGTCGGCTCCTGGTTTCCCGACCGACTCCTCCCCGCTGTCCGATGCCTGAAACCACCCGGGACATGCTGTTTTGCCCCGGAATCGGCCCCCGAGAAGTCCGCACGGATCACGGCCGGGAGCGGACTCACCGCCCCGCGGCCGGGTAGCGTCTTCCTGACGGCCGTGGCGGGACCCACGGCGTGCCGCCGCACCGGGCGGCTCCGGCGGGGAGAAGTGGTAGCGAGCATGGCGCGGGGCGGAAAGGCCTTCAAGGCCGTGGCCAAGGGCATGGCCGTGGTGGCGAGCGCGGCCGCCGTGATCGAACGGCGACGGCGGGCCGCGATGGCGGCCGACTTCCACGAACCGCCGCTGTCGCCGCTGCCGGCCGACCCGCTGCCGGCCGACCCGCTGCCCGTCGATCCGCTGCCCGTCGATCCGCTGCCGGGCCCGCGGACCGAGGTGAGCCTGCCGCCCGCGGCCCCCGTCGTCCCCGGCCCCGTCCTTGCCCCCGTTCCCGCGCCCGCGCCCGCTCCCGCGCCGTCGTCCCCTCCGCCTCCTGCCCCGGCGTCCTCGCACGGCCACTTCGGCCGGCCCGCCACCCCCGCCGAGGCGGTGCCGTGGGGCCTGCGGGTCGCCGCCGAGTCCACCTGGCGGCTGCTGCTGCTCGGTGCCGCGCTGTACGTCGTCTTCTACATCGTCGACATGCTGCGGCTGGTCGCCTTCGCGGTGCTCGCCTCGCTGCTGATCTCCGCGCTGCTGGAGCCCACCGTCTCCTGGCTGCGCCGCCACGGCGTCCCGCGCTCGCTGGCCGCCGGCGGGGTGTTCATGAGCGGACTGGCCGGCATCGGGCTGGTCGGCTGGTTCGTGGTCTGGCAGGTGACCACCAACCTGGAGACCGTCACCAGCAAGGTCAAGGCCGGTGTCGACCAGCTGCGGGACTGGCTGATCACCGGGCCGCTGCACCTGACCGAGCAGCAGATCACCGACTTCGCCAACCAGATCACCAAGGCGATCAGCACCAACACCGAGCAGATCACCTCGGCCAGCATCACCGGCGCGCAGATCGCCGTCGAGGTGCTGACGGCCGTCCTGCTCGCCTTCTTCACCACCTTCTTCCTGCTCTACGACGGCGAGCGGATCTGGAACTGGGCGCTGCGCGGGCTGCCCCGGCACTCCCGCTACGCGATGGCCGGCGCCGGTCCGAAGGCCTGGGCCACGCTCACCGCGTACGTCCGCGGCACCGTCTGCGTGGCCTTCATCGACGCGGTCTGCATCGGCACCGGCATCCAGCTGCTCGGCGTGCCGATGGCCCTGCCGCTCGCCGTGATCATCTTCCTGGGCGCCTTCGTCCCGCTGGTCGGTGCGCTGGTCACCGGGACGGTCGCGGTGCTGATCGCGCTGGTCACCACGACGCCCTGGACGGCCCTGATGGTGCTGGTCGTGCTGATCGCCGTCCAGCAGATCGAGGGCCATGTGCTCCAGCCGCTCATCCTCGGCCGCGCCGTGCGCGTCCACCCGCTCGGCGTCGTCCTCGGCGTGGCCGCCGGCTCCATCATCGGTGGCATCGGCGGCGCGATCGTCGCCGTCCCCCTGATCGCCGTCACCAACACCGTGGTCACCCACCTCCGCCGCCGCAACGAGGCCGGCCAGGCCGTCTTCACCGCCCTCGAAGCCGCCCGCGAAGCCGCCGCCCGCCCCCACGCCTCACCCCCGGCCCGCTGACCCGCGGTTCCGGGGACGCGGACGGGCCCCTCGCCGGGACTCGGGGAGTCCGGGGGAGGGGCCCGTACGGGGTGGTGCGGGTCAGGCGGTGACGGTCGCGAGGGCGGCCTCGGAGTCGAGGACGCCGGCGACGGCCTGGAGCACGGCGGCGATCTTCATCGAGGCCTGGACGACCTCGCGGTCGACGCCGGCCTTGCGCAGCACGGCCTCGTGCGAGTCGAGGCACTGGCCGCAGCCGTTGATCGCGGAGACCGCGAAGCACCAGAGCTCGAAGTCGGCCTTCTCGACGCCCGGAGTGCCGATGATGTTCATCCGCAGACCGGCCCGCATGCTGCTGTACTCCTTGTCGGAGAGCAGGTGCAGCGTCCGGTAGTAGACGTTGTTCATCCCCATGATCGCGGCCGCGCCCTTGGCGGCGTTGTACGCCTCCGGGGAGAGGTTGGCCTTGGCCTCGGGCTCCAGCTCGCGCAGGACGGCGGGGCTGCGGGTGGCCATCGCGCAGGAGAGGACGGTGCCCCACAGCTGCTGGGCGGGGAGGTCGGAGTTGCCGATGACCGAGCCCAGGTTGAGCTTGAGGTCCTTGGCGTAGTCCGGGAGGGCGGACTTCAGGTCGTCGAGGGCCATGGGTCAGCCCGCCAGCAGGGCCTGGGCGTCGAGGGTGTCCTCGCCCTTGTTCCAGTTGCACGGGCACAGCTCGTCGGTCTGCAGGGCGTCCAGCACCCGCAGGACCTCCTTGGGGTTACGGCCGACGGAGCCGGCGGTCACCATGGCGAACTGGATCTCGTTCTCCGGGTCGACGATGAAGACGGCGCGCTGGGCGGTGCCGTCCGCGTTCTCGACGCCGCAGGCGCGCATCAGGTCGTGCTTGATGTCGGCCAGCATCGGGAACGGCAGGTCGTTGAGGTCCTTGTGGTCCTTGCGCCAGGCGTGGTGCACGAACTCCGAGTCGCCGGAGACGCCGAGGATCTGGGCGTCACGGTCGGCGAACTCCTCGTTCAGCTTGCCGAACGCGGCGATCTCGGTCGGACAGACGAAGGTGAAGTCCATCGGCCAGAAGAAGACGACCTTCCAGCCCTTCTGGTCCTCCGAGGTGTAGTCCTTGAACTCCAGCTTGTCCGCGGACGGCCCTTCCACGCCCTTGAGGTTGAAGGCCGGGAACTGGTCACCGATCGTGAGCACGTTCGCATCTCCTGAAGTGAGGCTGAGGGGAGTTTGTCCGGTTTGCGGAACGGGTTCCACCATTCCACATCGTGGACTGATCAGGGAAATAGCTACAATCGATGTGTCTGATCGGAGAGAGTTATCAACAGCCCCACGCCCCCGTCCCGCCCCGTCCGTCGCAGGGCCCCCGCCCGTAAACCCGACGCGACTGTGGCGAACGCCACCCCGCGCAGCCCCCGGACGCCCACGGTCGCCCAGCTCAAGGCCTTCGTGGCGGTGGCCGAGCACCGGCACTTCCGGGAGGCCGCGGCGGCCAGCGGAACCAGTCAGCCGGCGCTCTCCGGGGCGGTCGCGGCGCTGGAGGAGTCGCTGGGCGCGCAGCTCGTCGAGCGTACGACGCGCCGGGTGATGATCACTCCACTGGGGGAGCGCGTGCTGGAGCACTCGCGCCGGGTGCTCGCCTCCCTGCAGGCCCTCACCGAGGAGGTGGAGGCCGCCCGCCGCCCGTTCACCGGGCCGCTGCACCTGGGCGTCATCCCGACCGTCGCGCCCTACCTGCTGCCGACCGTGCTGCGGCTGGTCCGCGACCGCTACCCGGAGCTGGAGCTGCACGTCCACGAGGAGCGGACGCCCTCGCTGCTGGAGGGGCTGGCCGCCGGGCGGCTGGACGTGCTGCTGCTGGCGCTGCCGGCCGGCGGCAGCGCGCCGACCCGGGACATCCCGCTGTTCGACGAGGACTTCGTGCTGGTCGCCCCGCCCGACCACGAGCTGGCCGGCCGGGTCGACGTGCCGCGCGACGTGCTGCTCGACCTGGACGTGCTGCTGCTGGAGGAGGGCCACTGCCTGCGCGACCAGGCGCTGGACATCTGCCGCGAGGTCGGCGCCGACCCGGCCGGCTCCACCACCCGGGCGGCCGGCCTGTCCACCCTGGTGCAGCTGGTGGCCGGCGGCCTCGGGGTGACCCTGCTGCCCGCCACCGCGCTGGACGTCGAGGCGGGCCGCGCCGACCGGCTGGCCGCCGTCCGCTTCGCCGCGCCCGCGCCGGGCCGCCGGATCGGCCTCGCCACCCGGCCGGGTTCGGCCCGCAGCGCCGAGTACGACCGCTTCGCCGTCACCCTGCGCGAGGTCCTGGCCGAACTGCCGGTCAGGATCGTCGAACCGTAGGGGCCGCGCTCAGGGGGTGGCGGGGGCGCCGAGGCAGAGGCCGACCGTGGTGGCGACCAGCAGGTCGAGCGCCCGGCGGGACTCCTCCTCCGGGTCCTCGCCGGCGGCCTTGAGGACCAGGTAGCGGTCGGTCAGCCCGTTGAAGCCGGCCAGGAAGTACAGCGAGATCTCGTGGGCCGGCAGCGCCGGCTCCTGCCCGTGGGCGGCGGCGAGCGCGGTGAGGAGCTCGGCGGCGGTGGCCTCGATCTCGTGCTGGAGCGCCCGCATGATCTCCTGCAGGTCCGGGTCGCGCAGCGCCATCGCGGCGAACTCGGTGATCAGCGAGCACTTGCCGGGCTCGCCGACGGCGCTGTCCCACAGGGCGTGGACCATCGTGCGGACCTGCTCGGCGAACGGGCCCTCGTCCGGCGCGGACGCCCGCACCTGGCCGATGAACTCGGCGGTCAGCTGCTCGACGACGGCCCGGTAGAGGTCCTTCTTGGTGCCGAAGGTGTAGTGCACCGTCGCCTGCGCCACGCCCAGCTCGGCCGCGATGGCGCGGGTGCTGCCGGCGGCCACGCCCTCGCGGGCCATCAGGTCGATGGCGGCCTGGATGAGTTGGGGGCGCCGTTCGGCGGCCGGGACATGTGCCATTGGGCCAGGGTATCGCCATGTTCAAACAACCGGATCGAATGATTGCGTCAGACGTTCTCGTCCATTGACTTTGTCACGTGACAAAGTTGCGCGTACGGTGGTGCGGACGACCGAGTCCGGCGCTCACGTCCGAACGGGACGGTCCGACCGGACGACCTGCCCGAACGACCCGACCGAAGGTGCACGCATGGCCACGTACCTGTACCGCCTGGGCCGCCTCTGCTTCCGCCGCAGGCGTACCGTGCTCGCCGTCTGGCTGGCCCTGCTGATCGCCGTCGGCGGCGCGGCGGCGGCGCTCGGCGGCTCGACCTCCGAGGAGTTCAAGGTCCCCGGCACCGAGGCCCAGGCCACCCTGGACCGGATCAAGGGCACCTTCCCCGACCAGGCCCACGGCTCCGCCCAGGTGGTCTTCGCCACCGAGGCCCCCGGCGGCATCGCCGCCCCCGAGAAGGCCGCGGCGGTCGGTGAGGCGGTCACCCGGATCGCCGCCGTCCCGGGCGTCGCCGGTGTCCCCGACCCGTACACCACCGGGGCGCTCTCCCCGGACGGCGAGGTCGCGCTGGGCCTGGTCTCCTTCGACAGCGTGCTCGGCGACATCACCGACCAGCAGCGCGACGCCGTGCGGGAGGCGGCCGAACCCGCCCGCGCGGCCGGGGTCACGGTGGCCTTCGGCGGCGACGCCTACAACGAGATGGCCCAGGTCGAAGGCGGCGAGGTGGTCGGCCTCATCGTCGCCGGGCTGGTCCTGGTGATCACCCTGGGCTCGCTGGTCGCGGCCGGGCTCCCGCTGGTCACCGCCCTGATCGGGGTCGGCATCGCGATGGCCGGCGTGATCACGCTGGCGGGCTCGTTCGAGATCATCTCCACCGCGCCGGTGCTGGCGCTGATGGTCGGCCTGGCGGTCGGCCTCGACTACGCCCTGTTCATCGTCTCCCGGCACCGCCGCCACCTCACCGAGGGGCTGGAGCCGGAGGAGGCCGCCGCCCGCGCCAACGCGACCGCCGGCAGCGCCGTGGTCTTCGCCGGCCTGACCGTCGTCGTCGCCCTGGCCGGCCTGGCCGTCGCCGGCGTGCCGTTCCTGACCGTGATGGGCCTGGCCGCCTCCGGCGCCGTCGTCGTCGCGGTGCTCGTCGCGATCACCCTGCTGCCCGCCCTGCTCGGCTTCGTCGGCCGCGGCATCGACCGGCTGCCGGTCTGGCGGGGCGCGCTGCGGACCACCGGGCGCACGACGCTCGGCGAGCGCTGGGCCGGCTTCGTGGTGCGCCGCCCGCTCGCCGTCCTGCTGGCGGGCCTCACCGCGCTGGTCGCGCTCGCCGTGCCCGCCGCGAGCCTCACCCTCGGGCTGCCCGGCGGCGGCTCGCAGGCCAAGGGCACCGACGCCCGCACCGCGTACGACCTGGTCGACCGGAGCTTCGGCCCCGGCTTCAACGCCCCGCTGGTGGTCGTCGTCGACGCCGCGGACGCCGCGCAGCCGGAGCAGGCGGTGCAGGGCGTGGCGGGCCGGCTCGCCGCGCTGCCCGGGGTGCAGACCCTGCTCCCGCCGCAGCTCGACCAGCCGAGCCGCACCGCGCTCGTCCCGGTCATCCCGAAGAGCGGCCCGGACGACGCCGACACCCGGCAGCTGGTCACCGACATCCGCGACCAGCGCGACGCGCTCAAGGCGGAGACCGGCGCCCGGATCGACGTCACCGGCACCACCGCCGCCAACATCGACGTCTCCGCCAAGCTCGCCGACGCGCTGCCGCCGTTCGTCGCGGTGATCGTGGGCATCGCGCTGGTGCTGCTGGCGCTGGCCTTCCGCTCGGTCCTGGTGCCGCTGAAGGCGGTGGCGGGCTTCCTGCTCTCCATCACGGCCTCGCTCGGCGCCGTCGTCGCGGTCTACCAGTGGGGCTGGCTGGACGGTCTGATCGACGTCCCGAAGGTCGGCCCGGTGGTCAGCTTCGTGCCGATCCTGCTGATCGGCGTGCTGTTCGGGCTGGCGATGGACTACGAGCTGTTCCTGGTCTCCGGCATGAAGGAGCGCCACGCGCACGGCATGGCGCCGCGCGAGGCGGTGGTGGCCGGGGTGCGGGACGGCGCCCGGGTGGTCACCGCGGCCGCGCTGATCATGATCGCGGTCTTCGGCTCGTTCGTCTTCGGCCACGACCCGATCGTCCAGCCGATCGGCTTCGCGCTCGCGGTGGGCGTGCTGGTGGACGCCTTCGTGGTGCGGATGGCCCTGGTGCCGGCCGCGATGGCGCTGTTCGGCCGGGCCGCCTGGTGGTTCCCGAAGAGCCTGGACCGGGTGGTGCCGCGGGTGGACATGGAGGGCGAGCAGCTGATGGCCCGGCTGGAGTCCGACGGGAGCCGCGTCGCCGCGGACACGAAGGTGCCCGAGCGGGTCTGACGGCTCCGGAGGTCAGGACGGGGGCCGCCCCGGCGCGCGAGCGCCGGAGCGGCCCCTCGGCGCGTCACGGCAGGCGCTGCTCGAACCAGACCACCTTGCCGGTGCCCAGCCGGGTCGCGCCCCAGCGCTCGGCGCACCGGGCCACGATCTGCAGGCCCCGTCCGCGCTCGTCCTCCGGCCCGGTCCGGCGCGGCCGGGGCAGCAGCGGGCTGTCGTCGCCGACCTCGCAGCGCAGCCGGGTGGTGCGGACCAGGCTCAGCGTCACCGGGCGGGTGGCGTGCTGGACGGCGTTGGTGACCAGCTCGCTGACCATCAGCTCGGTCGCCTCGGTCAGCGCCTCCAGGCCCCAGCGGCGCAGCGTGTGCGCGGCCAGCCGGCGCGCCCGCCCCGGCGTCTCGTTGCGCGGCTGGAGGTACCAGTGCGCCACGTCCCCGGCCGGGATCCCGTCGAAGCAGGCGGCCAGCAGCGCGATGTCGTCGCCCCGGTCGCCGGGCGGCAGGATCCGCAGCGCCTCCTGGCAGAGGTGTTCGGGCGCGTGCCGGTGGGCGCCCGCGAGCCGGGCGCGGAGCAGTTCGAGACCGTCGCTGAGCGGCCGGCTGCGGGTCTCCACCAGGCCGTCGGTGAACAGCAGCAGGGCCGAGCCGGGCGGCGCGGGCAGTTCGACGGAGGAGAAGTCGACCCCGCCGACGCCGATCGGCGCGCCCGCCTCCAGGTCGAGCAGCTCGGCCGTGCCGTCCGGCTGGACGAGCACCGGCGGCACGTGCCCGGCATTGGCGAGCACCACCCGGTTGGCGATGGGGTCGTAGACGGCGTAGACGCAGGTCGCCAGGTGCTGTTCGCGGCCGAGCCGCTGGGCCTGCTCGTCCAGGTGGTAGAGCACCTCGTGCGGCGGCAGGTCGAGCGCGGCCAGGGTCTGCGCGCTGGTGCGCAGCTGGCCCATGATGGCGGCCGAGGTCAGCGAGTGGCCCATCACGTCGCCGACGATCAGCGCCACCCGGTTGCCGGGCAGCGGCACGGCGTCGTACCAGTCGCCGCCGACCTGGGCGCCGCGCTCGCCGGGCAGGTAGCGCTGGGCGAGCCGGACGCCGTGCGGCTGGGGCAGCCGCAGCGGGAGCATGCTGCGCTGCAGCTCGTTGGCTATCTCCCACTCGCGGGCGTACCGCAGCGCGGTGTCGACGGCCAGCCCGGCCTGGGTGGCGAGGTGGGCGGCGGTGGCGGTGTCGGTGGCGTCGAAGCCCGGCCGGCCGCTCTTCGCGGGCGGGCGCCGGATCAGCACCAGCAGGCCCAGCACGGTCTTGCGCCCGCGCAGCGGCAGGGCGAGCACCGACGTGCCCGGGCTGAGCCGGGCCAGGCCGCGGGCGCCGTACAGCTCGCGCAGCAGCTCGGTGGTGCGGGCGCTGCCGCTGTCCCCGGCGGCGCCGAGCACGACGGGTTCGGCGGGGCGGCGGCTGAGCAGGGTGTGGGCGAGCGCGCCGCCGCGGGTGACCGGGGTGGCCGGGCCGGGGTCGGCGCTGGAGCGGGCGCCGTACCGGCTGCCGTAGCGCGCGCCGTAGCGGTCGCGGCGGTCGTCGCCGGCCGGGCGGCCGCGCCGGCCCAGCCGGGTGCCCTGGCTGTGGTGGATCCGCAGCTGCTCGGGGAAGCCGGGCTCGCGCTCGACGTTGGGCAGCGGGTCGCGCAGGTGGACGACGGCGGCGTCGGCGAGGGCGGGGACGAGCACCCGGCCGGCGTTGCGCAGGGTGGCGGCCAGGTCGAGCGCGCTGTTGATCCGCCGGGTCGCGGAGTCGAGGTAGGCGAGGCGTTCGGGGACGTGCTCCGGGGGCGACGACGGGCGGCGCGGGGCCGGCAGGGCAGGCGGCTCTCCGGCCTCGGGATTGAGCTGGTCGCGCACGGGTGCCTGTCCTGGGATCGGTACGGTCTGGGGTCTGTCGGGGAACTGTCCTGGGTCTGCGGTCCGGCGGTCGGGGGCCCGGAGGCCCGGCCGTCAGCCGGTCCGCCGACAGCAGAGGAAGAGCTGCTCCTCCGGCGGCAGCGAGGTGCTGGCGGGCGCGTACGGACGTCCCTCCTGCTCCTCGACCGCGAACCCGGCGGCCAGCAGGACCCGTTCGAGATCCTCCCGCAGGTACCCGCTGATCCGCAGCTCCCGGCCGAGGAACGGCAGGGGAACGTGGTCGAGATCCGCCTCGACCATACCGAGCGCCAGCAGTCCGCCGGGCCGCAGCAGCTCGCGCAGCCGGCCCAGCACGACGGGGATCTCGTCCTGGGGGAGCAGGATCAGCGAGAAGAAGGCGGTGACCGCGTCGAAGGTGCCCCGCCCGGCGGGGCCGAGCCGCGGCACGTTCCAGGCGGAGCGGGCGCGCTCGGTGGCGAGGTCGTACATGTCCATGCGGTGCAGGACGGGCGGGTACGGGCCCGGGTGGGGGGCCTGCCGGGCCAGGGTCAGCATGACGTCCGAGAGGTCCACGCCGGTGACCCGCATCCCGGCTCCGACCAGCTGGCGGACGGTCGGCTCGCCGTTGCCGCAGCCGACGTCCAGCACCGCGGCGCCCGGCTCCAGCAGGGCCAGCAGCCGGCGCCCGCAGGCCAGCTGTCCGTCCTTGGCGGGGAACGCCTCGGCGTAGCCGGTGCCGATGGTGTCGAAGGCGACCGCCTGCAGGGCGCGTTCGGCCCGGCGGCGCAGGACGTCGGACCCGTCGTCGTCGCCCGCGTCCTCGCCGACGGGGAACGGATCCGATATCTGTCCGGTCGTCACGATTGAGAGGCACCTTTCCGGCCGGGCCTCCGGTCGGCTGGACGAGGCGCGGGGCCGGACCGCCGTCTCCTCCCGGCGCCCGCGCTGCCCCGCCGACCCGCTGCCGGTGGCGGTACGTCACGCTCCCCGCGTCACAATGACTGCATTGCCACGCTGACTGCACGCTGACACTTTGCACAGACTCTTTGCACAGAGACACTCTGCACTGCGGGAGCGCCACCGCGCTGCCTTTTCCGGATTGCTCCACCCGGGAAGTGCGCTCGTGTGTGTACTGGCATCCGAGAATATGCGTGATCACTCCGCCATGGGGTGCGTTTCCGGCCAACTCGCGGCGGGTGGCCGACGCGGCCCCCCTCGGCGGGGGCACGGGGCGCGGACCGGGGTGGTGCGACCGGGCCCGCACGCCGTACGGTCGGCCCTCACAGCCGCGCTGACCAGCGGATCCGTCGAGCCGCGGGCCGACAATCGGGCGTTTATTGAACGTCAATCGGGGCGGTGCACAGTGGTGTCAGCGCCGGGGAAGCGTTGAAGGTGTTCCCGCAGCCGGGGGGCTGCGGGAGCACCGGACGCTCACGGGGGAAGGCCTCCACGGGGGACACGGGGGAGCGGGGGCCTACGGCGCGGGGGGAGAGAGGGGCTCGGTGTGCTGCTGGGAGATGAGGTCCGCCACGGGGGAGGCCTCGGGCACACCGAGCCGGGTGAAGATGGCGTGCGCTCCGCGCAGACACGCCAGGCCACGTGCGGGCTGGGCGAGGGCGAGCAAGGCCTCGCCCAGCGCGGCACTGGCCAGACCCTGGCAGTAGGCGGAGTCCATCTCCAGGCCGATCGCCAGCGACTCCTCCGCCGCCTCCGCCGCCTCGGCCTGCTGGCCGGCGGCGAGCAGGGCGGAGGAGAGCCGGGCGAGGGTGTAGCCCTCGCGCAGCCGGTTCTGCTGCGAGCGGTAGAGCCGGTGGGACTCGCGCAGGTGCTCGGCGGCGGTCGCGGGGTCGTCGGCGGAGGCGAGCACGACGCCGAGCTGGTACAGGGTGTCGGCCAGGCAGGGGCCGTTCTTCGAGGCGCGTGCGGTGGCGACCGCCTCGGTGACGGAGCGGACGGCCTGCTCGACCTGCCCGAGCCCGAGCTGCGCCCGCGCGAGGTTGGCGAGCAGCCGTGCCTCGCCGATCGGGGCGCCGACGACGCGGCTGATGGTGAGGGCCTGTTCGAAGAACGGCGCGGCCTCGGCCGGGCGGTTGCCGAGGCTGAGGATGATGCCGAGGGTGTTGGCCGCCATCGAGCGCATGACGGTCATGTCCTCGGGGCCCAGGAGACCCAGGCTCTTGCGCAGCGACTGCTCGGAACTCTGGAAGTCACCGGTGACGGACTGCAGGGTGCCGAAGGCGAAGTGCACCCGCGCGAGCGCCGCCGCGTCCCCGTGCTCCTCGGCGCCGCCTTCGGCGGTCTCCAGCATGCGGCGCACCCGCGGCCCGTGCGTCGGGTCCTCGACCAGGCTGTCCAGGATGATCAGCAGGTCGACGGCGGGCCGCAGCAGCCCGCTCGGGCCCTGGACGGCCGCCTCGACCGAGCTGAGCAGCAGCCCGATCTCGGCCCGGATCCACTCCTGCGCGTATCCGCTGGTGATCAGGGGGATGCCGGTGGAGCCCGGGACGTTCAGGGGCTCGGGCAACTGGTCGTCGGGCTCGATGGCCTGTGCGGCGTTGCGGACCGTCGCGAGCAGCAGGTCGAGCAGCCGCAGGACGGCGGCCTGCTGCTCCTCGACGTCCCCCACCCGCTCGTTCTGCCGCTGCGCGTAGAGCCGCAGCAGGTCGTGGTAGCGGTAGCGGCCGGCCGAGAAGGTCTCCAGCATGTTGGCCTCGACGAGTGCCTCGGCGAGGTCCTCGGCCTCGTCCTCGTCCACGCCGAGCAGGGCCGACACCGCCGTCAGCGGCAGGTCCGGGGAGTCCACGACCGAGAGCAGGCGAAAGGCCCGCGCCTCGGCGGGGGAGAGCTGTCCGTAGCCGAGCCCGATGGTGGTCTCCACGGCGAGGTTGCCGAGTTGGAGTTCGTCGAGGCGCCGGCGCTGATCGGCTAAGCGGCGGGCGAGGTCCGAGACGCTCCACCGGGGCCGGCTGGCGAGCCGGGCCGCGGCGATCCGGACGGCGAGGGGCAGGAAACCGCAGGCGGTCACCACCGCCATGGCCGCCTCGGGTTCGGCCGCGACGCGCTGCTCGCCGACGATCGCGGAGAACAGCGCGAGCGCCTCCTCCGGCGTCAGCTCCTCGACGTCCACCAGGTGCGCGCCGGGGATGCCGGCCAGCCGGGAGCGGCTGGTGGCGAGCACCGCGCAGCTGGATACGCCGGGGATCAGGGGCCGGATCTGCTCGGCGTCCTGGGCGTTGTCGAGCAGGATCAGCATCCGCCGGCTGGCGAGCAGCGAGCGGTAGAGGGCGGCGCGCTGTTCCAGCGAGTCCGGGTTCTCGGTGACGCCGAGGGCGTGCAGGAAGTCACCGAGCACCACCGCCGGGTCGGAGGGCGAGGCGCCCGCACCGCGCAGGTCGACGTAGAGCTGCCCGTCCGGGAACTCCGCGCGCACCCGGTGGGCGACGTGCACGGCGAGCGTGGTCTTGCCGACGCCGCCGATGCCGGCCAGCGAGGTGACGACGACGGCCTGGCCGGTGGCGTTCATCAGGACGGCGGAGAGATCCGCCACCATCTCCGAGCGGCCGCTGAAGTCGGAGACGTCGGCGGGAAGTTGGGCCGGGGCCGGCGGGGTGGCGGGACCCTCTTCACGGGCCGCGGCGGCGGGCGCGGGCGCGGCGGGAAGGGTCAGCGCCGGGTCGGCGGCCAGGATCCGGGAGTGCATGGTGGAGAGCCCGGCGCCCGGTTCCACGCCCAGCTCGTCGATCAGCAGCTTGCGGGTGTCGGTGTAGACGCCGAGCGCCTCCGCCTGGCGGCCGCAGCGGTACAGCGCGAGCATCAGCAGTTCGCGCAGCCGCTCGCGCAGCGGGTGCTCGGCGGTGAGCGAGTTCAACTCGCCGACCACTTCGGCGTGCAGGCCGATGTCGAGGGCGACCGCGCAGCGCTCCTCGGCGACCGAGACCTGCCGCTCGCCCAGCCGCTGCCGCTGGGCGTCCGCGTACGGGCCGGGGACGCCGGTGAGCGGGCGGCCGGCGAACAGCGCGAGCGAGCGGACCAGCAACTGGTGGGCGTTGTCGAGGTCCCCGGCGTTGCGGGCGGTCGCGGCCTCGGCGGCGAGGTGCTCGAAGACCGTCATGTCGAGTGCCTCGGCCGGGATGTGCAGCGCGTAGCCGTCGGCGACGGAGACGAGGAACTCGGCGGGCCGCCGCACCTCGCGGCGGGGCTCGATCACGGTGCGCAGCCGGGAGACGTAGGTGCGCAGTGCGGCGACGGCCTGGGCGGGCGGGCGCTCGCCCCAGAGACCGTCCACGAGGTCCTGGGTGGTGACCGGGCGCCCGGCGTGCAGCAGGAGCATCGTCAGGACGGCCTGCTGCTGGGGTGAACCGAGGGCGAGCTGCTTGTCGTCGAGCCAGGCCTGGACCGGACCGAGTACCTGGAAGCGCAGCGCCGGTGCAGGCGGCGTCTCCCGAAACTCCATGTAGTCCCCCGATGGCCTGGTGTTGATGTCCCGGTAGGGCGCTCGGCGGTTCCGCCGTTGTGGTGGCCTCAGCTTAGGCGGGGGGCCGACTCTGCCGGACGGCACGGTAAGCCGCACGATGTTTATCGGACATTTAATCAACCCTACGATACTGAGCCCGCGCCCGCGCCAATCCGGTGGGGCGGAAGACATGTGATGACCGAAAGGCGGCCCGCCCATGGCCAGCAACCAGAGCGAGACCCCTGTGCCGACCGCGCAGGCCGACGAGGCCGTCACCGCGGAGGCCGTCGAGGCCGTCGAGGGCGCGGTCGCCGCGACCTCGGAGCCGGCCGAGTACGCCGAGCCCTCTGCCGACCGCAAGGCCGACCTGGAGGACGACTTCTTCGGTGACGAGGCCCAGTACGTGGTGGAGACCGAGGCGCCGGCCGGCGGCGAGCAGAACGCCGAGCGCGAGCCGCAGGGTGTCATCGCGAGCCACCCGTAAGCACTCCGCACCAGCAGTTCCAGGGGGGAACTTGAACAGGCTCCGTCGCCTCGCGGTCGTCGCCGTTTCGACGATCGTGGTGACCACCGGCTACCTCGTGACCGCCACCGGCGCCTCCGCCGGAGTCATCGCCGGTCACCCGTAGCCCCACACAGCACCCGTGTGCCCCGCCCCGCCCCGTCCGGCGGCGCGGGGCACACGCACGTCCGGTGGCCGGAATTCGCCGATGGGCCTGGTGGCCGGGGCGGGCGTCAGGCCGCGTGGGCGGGGGAGGTGGGAGAGGGGGCCCGCGCGGGGTCGGCCCGCCCGCCCGGTCCGCTCCGCCCCGCCGGGTCGGCGGCGCCCTCGGCGCCGCCCCCGCCGTCGGCCGCGGGGGCGAGGTGCTCGGGGCGGGCGGTCCACTCGCAGCCGCCCTCGGGCGGGCGGAGGTAGTGCTCCCCACCGATGGTGTCCATGTAGATGCCGGTGCGCCCGGTCCTGGTGTCGAGGACGGACTCCCCCACGCGCGGCCGGTAGGCCGCGGCGCCGCGCTTTCGGATGCTCACCGCGCTGCTCCTTGCTGCTCCGGTGCGGGCGCGGCGACGGTGGTGCCGGCCCTGGTCGCTGTCGTGGCTCGGTTTGGTTCGGCTCTGCTCGGCGACTACCCAGCATCTCTAGAGAAGCTAATATCTCTAGAGATGTCAACGGTCGAACCGGTCCTATCGGCTTACCGCAGACCGAAGGCGCGCCTACGATTTACGGCGAAGGACGAGGGAGCAGGCGATGGTCGGCAGCAGTGGCGGTGAGAAGCAGCCCAAGTACCAACGGATCGCCGAGACGCTGAAGGCGGCCATCGACTCCGGCGAGTACCGCGCGGGCGACCGGCTGCCCGGCGAGAACGACCTGATGGACGCGTACGGCGTGGCCCGGATGACCGCCCGCCAGGCGCTCGGCGTGCTGCAGAGCGAGGGCATCGCCGAGGCCCGCCGAGGGGCGGGCGTCTTCGTCCGGGACTTCCGGCCGCTGCGCCGGCGCGGGATCCAGCGGCTCGCCCAGGGCCAGTGGGGTTCGGGCCGCTCGATATGGTCGGCCGACACCGCCCACCGCAGCCTGGTCGTCGACCAGGTCGCGGTCACCGAGCAGGGCGCGCCGGAGCACGTGGCCCGGGTGCTCGGCGTCGACCCGGGCTCGCCGATGTGCGTGCGGCACCGGCGCTTCGTGCTGGACGGCAAGCCGGTCCTGCTGTCGACCTCCTACCTGCCGTCGGGCCTGGTCGCGGGCACCGCCATCACCCGCGAGGACACCGGCCCGGGCGGCACCTACGCCCGGCTGGCCGAGATCGGCGCCAAGCCGGTGCACTTCCGCGAGGAGGTCCGCTCCCGGATGCCGAGCGCCGACGAGGCGGCCCGCCTGGAGCTCTCCGCCGGCACCCCGGTCATCCTCATCTGCCGCACCGCCTTCGCCGACGAGGGCCAGGTCGTCGAACTCAACGAGATGACCCTGGACGCGGCCTCCTACGTCCTTGAGTACGACTTCGACGCCTGACGCCCGACCCGCCCCCCGCCGAGGCGGCGGGCCGCGCCGTCACCGGTAGCGGTAGCGGGCCTTGAGGATCTTCACTCCCTTCCCGTCCGCCCGGTGGACGAGGCGGTGTTCGTCGCCGCTCCGGCGCGACCAGTAGCCAGCGAGGTCGCCCTTCAGGGGTTCCGGTCTGCCGGTCCCGCTGAACGGGTCGCGCTGGATCCCGCCGATCAGACGGGCGATCCGCTGAGCGGCCTTCCGGTTCGAGGCCGGCCAGAACAGGAAGCCCTCCCAGGCGTCAGGATCGAGGTGGACGCTCCTCCCACATCACCCGCCAGGGCTTCCAGCTCCTCCATGATCCGGGTGACGCCCGGATCGCCGCCCCTGGAGGTGATCCTTATCGGGACGTGGTCGTCGTTGGCCTTCTTGATCAGGGGAAAGAGCTGCGCGCGTGCGCCGCTGGCGCTGATCGTCATCGGCGCGCCCTCCGGGGAGACGGCTGATCCCGTACCGGATCGGTACGAGTTTCCGGTGCGGGGAGCGAGGTCGATTCGGGGCGGCCGGAGACGGCCCCGCCCCGGGCGCGGGGGGCGGCCGGGGCGGGGGCGGGTGCGGGGGAGCGCTACTCCTTGGAGCGGACGCGGAGGCTGGTGATCAGCGGGCCCTCGGTGGTCTCGCGGAAGAAGTCGTTGCCCTTGTCGTCGACCACGATGAAGGCCGGGAAGTCCTCGACCTCGATGCGCCAGACGGCCTCCATGCCGAGCTCGGCGTACTCCAGGACCTCGACCTTCTTGATGCAGTCCTGGGCCAGGCGGGCGGCGGGGCCGCCGATGGAGCCGAGGTAGAAGCCGCCGTGCTGGGCGCAGGCGTCGGTGACCTGCTTGGAGCGGTTGCCCTTGGCGAGCATGACCATCGAGCCGCCGGCGGCCTGGAACTGGTCGACGTAGGAGTCCATCCGGCCGGCGGTGGTCGGGCCGAAGGAGCCGGAGGCGTAGCCCTCGGGGGTCTTGGCCGGGCCGGCGTAGTAGACCGGGTGGTCCTGCAGGTACTTCGGCATGCCCTCGCCGGCGTCCAGGCGCTCCTTGATCTTGGCGTGCGCGATGTCGCGGGCCACGACCAGGGTGCCGGTGAGCGAGAGGCGGGTCTTCACCGGGTACTTGGAGAGCTCGGCGCGGATCGCGGACATCGGCTGGTCGAGGTCGATGCGCACCACGTCGTCGTCGAGGTGCTCGTCGGTGGTGTCCGGCAGGTACTTCGCCGGGTCGGTCTCCAGCTGCTCCAGGAAGACGCCCTCGGCGGTGATCTTGCCGAGCGCCTGGCGGTCGGCCGAGCAGGAGACGGCCATCGCGACGGGCAGCGAGGCGCCGTGCCGCGGCAGGCGCACGACGCGCACGTCGTGGCAGAAGTACTTGCCGCCGAACTGGGCGCCGATGCCGATCTTCTGGGTCAGCTCGGTGAC
This sequence comes from Kitasatospora sp. NPDC001527, assembly GCF_040298605.1. NCBI lineage: Bacteria > Bacillati > Actinomycetota > Actinomycetes > Kitasatosporales > Streptomycetaceae > Kitasatospora > Kitasatospora sp. NPDC001527. The sequence goes on from NZ_JBEPAM010000011.1 coordinate 58,782, forward strand.
CTTGGCCTCCAGCTCCAGGTCCCGGAAGCCGTGGCCGGTCTTCGCGTCGCCGGAGGTCGGCAGGTTGTCCAGGTAGTGCGCGGAGGCGTACTTGGCGGTCTTCAGCGCGAACTCCGCGCTGGTGCCGCCGATCACGATCGCCAGGTGGTACGGCGGGCAGGCCGCGGTGCCCAGCGAGCGGATCTTCTGCTCCAGGAACGAGAGCATGCTGGCCTCGTTCAGGATCGCCTTGGTCTCCTGGTACAGGTACGACTTGTTGGCCGAGCCGCCGCCCTTGGCCATGAAGAGGAACTTGTAGGCGTCACCGTCGGTCGCGTACAGCTCGATCTGCGCCGGCAGGTTGTTGCCGGTGTTCTTCTCGTCCCACATGGTCACCGGGGCCATCTGGGAGTAGCGCAGGTTCAGCCTGGTGTACGCGTCGTAGACGCCGCGCGCGACGGCGGCCTCGTCACCGCCGGCGGTCAGCACGTTCTGGCCGCGCTTGCCCATGACGATGGCGGTGCCGGTGTCCTGGCACATCGGCAGGATGCCGCCGGCCGAGATGTTGACGTTCTTCAGCAGGTCGAGCGCGACGAAGCGGTCGTTGGGGCTGGCCTCCGGGTCGTCCAGGATGCGGCGCAGCTGGGCGAGGTGGGCCGGGCGCAGGTAGTGCGAGATGTCGTGCATCGCCTCGGCGGTGAGCAGTCGCAGGGCCTCCGGCTCGACCTGGAGGAAGGTGCGTCCGCCGGCCTCGAAGGTGGAGACGCCTTCGGAGGTGAGCTTGCGGTAGGGGGTCGGGTCAGCGCCCAGGGGGAGCAGGTCGCTGTACTCGAAGTCCGGCGTGGGAGCCATGCGGGCGGTCCTTAGGTGTCCAGTGTTGCCGGTGTTCCGGCTGCGTCGGCGAAGCACCCTGGAGGGGCGAAAGCACCCTCAAGGGTAGGACCCGCCGATATCCCGCACGCGGGAAGGTCCGCCTGCGTGACCAGGGTCACCCCGGGGGGTGGGTGCGGGCAGCCCCGTTGACTAGGCTTGCGCCCGTGGACAACTCGCCGTCGAAGGACCCGCAGGACCAGCAGATGGACGACCAGGGGCAGGGGCCCGTACCGATGACCAAGCCCGCGGCGGCGCCGCCCGCGCCGCCCGCGCACGCTCCGGTGGCGCAGGCCGAGATGCGGGCCTCGGACGCCGACCGCGAACGGGTGGCGGAGCTGCTGCGCGACGCCTACGCCGAGGGGCGGCTGGACGTCGAGGAGCACGCCGAGCGGATCGAGGCGGCGTACGGGGCCAAGACCCTGGGCGACCTCGTGCCGCTGACCCGGGACCTCCCGGTGCACCGCGAGATCTCCTTCGAGAAGCCGCCGCTGGACGCCCCGGGGTCGGCGGCCGGCCCGCGGCCGGAGGGTCCGGTGCGGCTGCCGGCCCGCAACGAGGCGCCGACCATGCTGGCGGTCTTCGGCGGCTCCTCCCGCAAGGGGCGCTGGCGGGTGGGCTCCCACCTGCGTGCCGTGGCGATCTTCGGCGGTGTCGAGATCGACCTCACCGACGCCGTGTTCGAGTCGCCCGAGGTGGTGATCGACGTGGTCGCGATCTTCGGCGGGGTGGAGATCAAGGTGCCGGAGAACGTCAGCCTGCACGGTGGCGGCGTCGGCATCTTCGGCGGCTTCGACGTCAAGGAGCAGACCGCGGCCGACCCGTACGCGCCGGTGGTGCGGGTGAAGGGCACCGCGGTGTTCGGCGGCTGCGAGGCCAAGCCGCGCCGGGGCAAGAAGCTCAAGGAGTGGGTGCGCAAGCAGCTCGGCGCCGACTGAGCCGGGTACGGACGGCACGTTCGGTGCCCGGTCGGGGGACAACTCCCGGCCGGGCACTCGTCGTTGCGCCGAGTGCAGGCAGTAGTCGGTTGCGTGCAGTGTGCATGAATCGGCCGGGCGTGGGGTAGTTCCTCTGGCACATCGCTTCTTGTACGGCTGCGTACCGGAGGCGGCCTGAGGCCGACCCGGGGGTGTGAACGGGGGCCCGCAGCTGGGCAGGGGAGCGAGCTTCCCCGTGTCCGAGAGCCTCGTCAGGAGTACGGCCGTGCTGCATCCGATCGAGTCCCGCACCACTTCGTCCGCCGTCCCCGTGCCGGCCGCCCCGTCGCCGGTCGCCCGGCCGTCCGCCGCCGCCTCGCCGGTGGTCGCGGCCCAGCTGCTGGAGCGGCGCCCGGCCCCGCAGCCGGCGGGCGAGGACAACCCGTGGCACACCGCGGCGGCCTGTCGGCGGGACGAGGTGGGTCTGTTCTTCGCGCCGTCCAAGGAGCCGACCGCGGCCCGGCTGTCGCGCGAGGAGCAGGCGAAGCAGGTGTGCGCGCGGTGCCCGGTGCTGCTGGACTGCCGGGAGCACGCGCTGGCGCAGCCGGAGCCGTACGGGGTCTGGGGCGGGCTGACGGCGGCCGAGCGCCGGGTGGTGCTGGCGCGCCGCCGCCGCCGGGACGTCGAGCTGCGCGAGGCGGCCCGGGTGCCGGGGTCGCGCGGCCGGATCGCGGGGTGAGGGCCGCCGGCGGGATCCGCCGGCCCTGACGGGAGCGGCCCGCGTCCCGGCGAAGGGGGATTTCGCCGAGACGCGGGCCGCGTCGTGCCGTCGTGCCGTCGGGGCGCCGCCCCGCGTCGGGTCAGTTGGCGCGGTCGAAGTCGATCGCGCTGTAGGCCCGCAGCTTGGACAGCTTGTGGGTGGAGTTGATCTCCCGGATGGTGCCGCTCTTGGAGCGCATCACCAGCGAGCTGGTGGTGGCGGTCTCCTGGCGGTAGTGCACGCCGCGCAGCAGCTCGCCGTCGGTGATGCCGGTGGCGACGAAGAACACGTTCTCGCCGCTGACCAGGTCGTCGGTGGAGAGCACCCGGTCGAGGTCGTGCCCGGCGTCCAGGGCCTTCTGGCGCTCGGCGTCGTCCTTGGGCCAGAGCCGGCCCTGGATGACGCCGCCCATGCACTTCATCGCGCAGGCGGCGATGATGCCCTCGGGGGTGCCGCCGATGCCCATCAGCAGGTCGACGCCGGTGCCCTCGCGGGCGGCCATGATGGCGCCGGCGACGTCGCCGTCCGAGATGTACTTGATCCGGGCGCCGGCCTCGCGGATCTCCCGGACCAGGCCTTCGTGGCGCGGGCGGTCGAGGACGACCACGGTGACGTCCTCGACGGCGATGCCCTTGGCCTTGGCGACCCGGCGGATGTTGACGGCCGGCGGCGCGGTGATGTCGACGAAGTCGGCGGCCTCAGGGCCGGCGACCAGCTTGTCCATGTAGAAGACGGCGCTCGGGTCGAACATGGTGCCGCGGTCGGCGACGGCCAGGACGGCGACCGCGTTGTTCATGCCCTTGGCGGTGAGGGTGGTGCCGTCGACCGGGTCCACCGCGACGTCGCACTCGGCGCCGGTGCCGTCGCCGACCCGCTCGCCGTTGTAGAGCATCGGGGCCTCGTCCTTCTCGCCCTCGCCGATGACGACGACGCCGTTCATCGAGACGGTGGAGACGAGGGTGCGCATGGCGCGGACGGCCGCGCCGTCGGCGCCGTTCTTGTCGCCGCGACCGACCCAGCGGCCGGCGGCGAGCGCCGCGGCTTCGGTGACCCGGACGAGTTCGAGCGCGAGGTTCCGGTCCGGAGCCTCCGGCGCGACCTCCAGTGCGCTGGGGAGGTGGTGCGGGTACTGCGTGGTCATCGTCGTTACCTCTCTGTACGCGACGGCCAGTGAGCGCCCGACTACTGCCTGGTCGAACGCCGTGGTGAGGGTGTTGCGATCGTATCTGCCCCCGGGATGACTGTCTGTGGCGCGGTCCCCCGCGGCGACGGGAACGGCACGTTCTGCCCCGTTTCACCCGGACGTGGACACCCCGGGTGCGGGGGCGCCGGTCGGCATGAGTCACCATGTGGGGGTGGCTGGAGAGAGCAAGGGCATGAGGGGCCGGCAGACCGTGCGGGACATGGTCCTGTCGATGCTGGCCGTCGGCGTCGTGGTGTGGGTCGGGTACCTGTTCCTGCCGCACGACGCGAAGGGCGACGGGCCCCGGGCGGTCGAGTACTCGGTGGCCGCGGCCTCGGCGAAGCGGGCCGCGCCGTACCCGCTGCTCTCCCCGGAGGGCCTTCCGGCGCAGTGGCGGGCCACCTCGGTGACGTACAACCCGGCGGCGATGAGCAACGGCAAGGGCAACGCCTGGCACCTGGGCTTCCTCACCCCCTCCGGCCAGTACGCGGCCCTGGAGCAGAGCGACGCCAAGCCCGGGGACCTGCTCAAGGCGGCGGTGGCCGACGGCGAGCCGGACGGCACCGTGGACGTCGCCGGACAGACCTGGGAGAAGGTGCGGGGTCCCAAGGCGCGGGCGCTGACCGTGCAGACGGGCGGCGCGACGACCGTGCTGACCGGCACCGCCTCCTACGAGGAGCTGGCCGAGCTGGCGCGGGCGCTGAAGTAGTCCGGTTTCCGCCCCCGGAGCGGAGATCTCCGCTCCGGCGCGGCCGGCCGGGTGAACGCGCCGGGTGAACGCGCCGGGTGAACCGAAGGGTGAACGCGAAGGGCCCCGCACACCTCGTGTGCGGGGCCCTTCGCGCTGTCCGTCCGGGTCGGGCTCAGACGGTGGTGACGACCTCGTCGTAGGCCAGGCGCGGGGAGCGCGGGTACCAGGCGTTCTCGCCCGGCTTGCCGATGTTCACCACGGCCAGCACGGAGTGCTCGCCGTCGGCGAAGAACTCCTTGTTGATGCCCTCGGCGTCGTAGCCGGTCATCGGGCCGGCGGCCAGGCCGGCGGCGCGGACGCCGATGATGAAGTAGCCGGCCTGCAGGGCGCCGTTCATCGCGGCCGAGGTCTCGCGGACCGGGCGCTCGGTGAAGTAGTCCTTGGCGCCGGGGAAGTGCGGGAAGACGGTCGGCAGCTCCTCGTGGAACTCGTTGTCCACGGCCAGGATGGCGGTCAGCGGGGCGGCGGCGGTCTTGGCCTTGTTGCCCTCGCCGAGGTGCTGGACCAGGCGCTCGCGGGCCTCGGCCGAGCGGACCAGGACGACTCGCAGCGGCTGCTGGTTCATCGCCGTCGGGCCGAACTTGACCAGCTCGTAGATGGCCTGGACCTGCTCGTCGGAGACCGGCTCGTCGGTGAAGGTGTTGGCGGTGCGGGCCTCGCGGAACAGCAGGTCCTGGGCGGCGGCGTCGAGAACCAGGGCGTCGGTGGTCATGTCTTTGCACCTCGGGGGAGGAAGGAGAACGGTGGGGTCCGTCTTGTCGGTGTGACCGGCCGGGGCCGATCACCAGGTCCCAACATGGATGAACCTTCAACTGTTCCCGGCCGCCGATGTGACCTGCCTCACCCTCCGGCGCCCCGGCGTCACCCCTGCGGCGGAGCGCCCTCCTCGGCGGCCAGCGCGGCGTCCAGCCGGGCCCGCGCGCCGTCCAGCCAGCGCTGGCACACCTTCGCCAGCTGCTCGCCGCGCTCCCACAGCGCCAGCGACTCCTCCAGCGAGGTGCCGCCGTTCTCCAGCTGCCGGACCACCTCCAGCAGCGCGTCCCGCGCGTGCTCGTAGCCCAGCGCGCCGTCCGCGGTCGGGGTCTGCGCGGCCGCCGCCGCCTCCTGCTCCTGATCTGCCATGGCAGCCAGCGTAGGGGCCCGCACCGACAGCGCGGAGCCCCCGCCCGCCCCGTCCGCGCCCGGCTCAGCCGGACTGCGGCCCGCCGGCCACCGTGACGTCGAAGCCGCCGCCCGCCACCCGGGCGTGCAGCCCCTCGCCCGCCACGGCCTGCGCCGGATCGGTCACCACCGTGCCGTCGCCCCGCTGCAGCACCGCGTAGCCGCGCTCCAGGGTGGCCGCCGGGGACAGCGCCACCACCCGGGCCAGGGTGTGCCCGAGGTCGCTCTGCGCGTGGTCCAGCCGGTGGCGCAGGGTGCGCCGGGCGCGCTCCAGCAGGCCGTCCACCTCCTGCCCGCGCCCGTCCAGCATCCGCTGCGGCGCCGCCAGCACCGGCCGGCTGCGCACGCCGTCCAGCCCGTGCTGCTCGCGCTCCACCCGGGCCAGCACGTGCCGCCGGGCCCGGTCGCGCAGCTGGCGGACCTTGGCCAGCTCCTCGCCGACGTCCGGAACCACCCGTTTGGCGGCATCGGTCGGCGTGGAGGCCCGCAGGTCGGCGACGAAGTCCAGCAGCGGCTGGTCCGGCTCGTGGCCGATCGCGCTCACCACCGGTGTCCGGGCGGCCGCGACCAGCCGCACCAGGCCCTCGTCCGAGAACGGCAGCAGGTCCTCGACGCTGCCGCCGCCGCGGGCCACGACGATCACGTCCACCCCGGGGTGCTCGTCCAGCTCCCGGACGGCCGCGCTCACCCGCTCCACCGCGCTGACGCCCTGCACCGGCACGTTGCGGATCTCGAAGCGGACCGCCGGCCAGCGCCGCCGGGCGTTCTCCAGGACGTCCCGCTCGGCCGCCGACCCCCGGCCGGTGACCAGCCCGACGCACTGCGGCAGGAACGGCAGCGGCTTCTTGCGCTCCGCGGCGAACAGGCCCTCGCCGGCCAGCCGCCGCTTCAGCTGCTCCAGCCGGGCCAGCAGCTCGCCCAGCCCGACCAGCCGGATCTCGGAGGCCCGCAGCGAGAGCTGGCCGCGCGCCGCGTACCACTCCGGCTTGGCGTGCACGATCACCCGCGAGCCCTCCTGCACCGCGTCGGCGACCTGGTCGAAGACGGAGCGGAAGCACGTCACGGTCAGCGAGACGTCGGCCTGCGGGTCGCGCAGCGTCAGGAACACCACGCCCGCCCCCGGCCGCCGGCTGAGCTGGGTGATCTGCCCCTCCACCCAGATCGCGCCGAGCCGGTCGATCCAGCCCCCGATCAGCGCGGAGACCTTGCCGACCGGGAGCGGCGCTTCGGGGGAACTGGGGTTGGCCATGCGTACGAGGCTAGCGGCGTCCGCCGACAGCGGAACCCCGCCGGCCGAGGAGCACCAGCAGCCCGACGGCCAGCCAGACCAGCCCGACCACCTGCGCGGTGCCCGAGGCCTCGGCCACCACCGCGCCGATCACCGCCACGCCCAGCGCCGGCACCACCACGTCCGTCAACGGGTTCCCCGGGCGGTGCTTCACCGCGTACCAGCCGACCACCGAGGCGTGCAGCAGCGTGAACGCGGTGAGCGCGCCGATGTTCACCACCGAGGTCAGCCGGTCCAGCCCGTCGTCCCGGTCCGCCGCCCAGACCGCCGCCGCCATGGTGATCGCCGCCGACACCAGCAGCGCCCGGCGGGGCACCGCCGAGCCCGGGTCGACCGCGCCCAGGAAGCGCGGCAGCCGCCCGTCCCGGCCCATCGCGAACAGCAGCCGCCCCGCGGCCGCCTGCCCGGCAAGCGCCGCGAACGCCGCGCCGATCGCCTTGCTCGCCGCGACCAGCACGTGCAGCCAGTGCCCGACCGAGCCCTCCACCGTGTCGTAGAACGCCGAGCCCTGCGCCGCCGGGTCCGCCGCCAGCTGCTGCGGGGTGAGCGGCTCCAGCAGCGCCGCCAGGTAGGTCTGCGCCACGAACAGCAGGCCGGCCAGCGCCAGGCACCAGAGCACCGCCCGGGCCACCGCCGCCGCCGCGCCGACCGCCTCCTCCACGAAGGTCGCGATCGCGTCGAAGCCCAGGTAGGAGAGCACGGCCACGGAGACCGCCGCGAGCACCGCCGACGGCGAGAAGCCGCCGACCCCCGTGAACGGGCTCGCCCAGTCGCGCCGCGCGCCGTCCTGGGCCAGCACCACCACGGCCGCGGCCACGAACACCGCCAGCACCGCGAGCTCCATCACCAGCACGGCCAGGCCCGCCACGGCCGCCGTCCGCACCCCGGCCAGGTTGAGCCCGGTGGTCACCACCACCGCCAGCGCCGTCCACACCCAGCGCGAGACGTCCGGCACCAGCGAGTTCAGCGCGATGCCGGAGAACAGGTAGGCGACCGCCGGGATCAGCAGGTAGTCGAGCATCGCCATCCAGCCGGCGACGAACCCGGCGGCGTCGCCCAGCCCGGCCCGCGCGTAGGCGTACACCGATCCCGTCCGCGGCACCGCCCGCACCATCCGGGCGTACGAGACGGCGGTGAACCCCATCGCCGCGGTGGCCACCAGATAGACCGCGGCGACCGCCCCGTGGCTCTTGGCGTCGAGCACCCCGAACACGCCCACCGGGGCCATCGGGGCGATGAACAGCAGCCCGTACACCATCAGGTCGCGCACGCCCAGGCTGCGCCGCAGCCCGCCTTGCCGGTCCCGGACGCCCGGCTCGACTCGCTCGTTCATAGCTTCCACATTTGAGCACCCGTGACCGGTTCCGACGGGAACGCGGCTCCCGTCGGCGCGGCTGCGCTCCGCCCGTACGATGGAGCCATGTCCTCCAACACCGCGCAGCGCCGTGTCCTGCTCGCCGCCCCCCGGGGCTACTGCGCGGGCGTCGACCGCGCCGTGATCGCCGTGGAGAAGGCCCTGGAGCAGTACGGGGCCCCCATCTACGTCCGCAAGCAGATCGTCCACAACAAGTACGTGGTGCAGACCCTGGAGAAGAAGGGCGCGATCTTCGTCGACGAGACGGAGGAGGTGCCCGAGGGCTCGATCGTGGTCTTCTCGGCCCACGGCGTCGCGCCCTCGGTGCACGACGAGGCCCGGGCCGGCAAGCTCGCCACCGTCGACGCCACCTGCCCGCTGGTGACCAAGGTGCACAAGGAGGCCGTGCGCTTCGCCGACGAGGGCTACGACATCCTGCTGGTGGGCCACGAGGGCCACGAGGAGGTCATCGGCACGATGGGCGAGGCCCCGGACCGGATCCACCTGGTGGACGGCGCCGAGGACGTCGCCAACGTGCAGGTCCGCGACGACTCCAAGGTCGTCTGGCTCTCCCAGACCACGCTCTCGGTGGACGAGACCATGGCCACCGTCGGCGAGCTGAAGAAGCGCTTCCCGCTGCTGGTCAGCCCGCCCAGCGACGACATCTGCTACGCCACCCAGAACCGCCAGGTGGCCGTCAAGCGGATGGCCCCGGAGACCGACCTGCTGATCGTGGTCGGCTCGAAGAACTCCTCCAACTCCGTGCGCCTGGTCGAGGTCGGCCTGGAGTACGGCGCCAAGGCCGCCCACCTGGTGGACTTCGCCGAGGAGATCCGGGAGGAGTGGCTGGAGGGCGTCGGCACGGTCGGCCTGACCAGCGGAGCCTCGGTGCCGGAGATCCTGGTCGAGGGCGTGCTGGAGTGGCTGGCCGCGCGCGGCTACGGCGAGGTGTCCGTCGTCAAGACCGCCGAGGAGCACCTGACCTTCTCGCTGCCCAAGGAACTCCGCCGCGACCTGCGCGCCGAGGCCGCCGGCAAGCTGTAGGCCGTCGCGTCGAAGGACCCGGTGCCCCGTTCGGGTGCCGGGTCCTCCGCTGTGCGGGGCCGGGCGGGTTCTCGTAGGTTGGTGCAGGGGCGCGGTCCCGTGCGCGGTCGTGCACAGGCCTGTGGACAACTTCCCCGTGGACAACTTCGGCGGAGGGCGGTCGTCATGACGGCGGTATTCGGTGTGGACATCGGCGGGTCGGGCATCAAGGGAGCCCCCGTCGACCCCGCCCGGGGCGTGCTCGCCCAGGAGCGGTACAAGGTCCTCACCCCGCAGCCCTCCGAGCCGCGGGCCGTGGTCGCCGCCGTGTGCGAGGTGGTCGAGCACTTCGGCCACCGGGGCCCGGTGGGCCTGACCTTCCCCGGCGTGGTCGTCGACGGCCGCACCACGACCGCCGCCAACGTCGACAAGGGCTGGGTCGGCCTGGACGCCGCCGGCCTGTTCGGCGAGGCGCTCGGCCTGCCGGCCGTGGTGCTCAACGACGCTGACGCGGCCGGCCTCGCCGAGACCGCCCACGGCGCCGGCCGCGACCGCTCGGGCGTGGTCCTCGTCCTCACCTTCGGCACCGGCATCGGCAGCGCCCTGTTCGTGGACGGCGTGCTGGTGCCCAACACCGAGCTCGGCCACCTGGAGCTGCGCGGCAAGGACGCCGAACGGCGGGCCTCCTCGGCGGCCAGGGAGCGGCACGGGCTGAGCTGGTCGCAGTGGGCCGGGCGGGTGGACGAGTACCTGGACCTGGTGGAGATGCTGTTCTCGCCGCAACTGATCGTGATCGGCGGCGGGGTGAGCCGCAAGCACGAGAAGTTCCTGCCGCTGCTGCGCGAGCGCGGGGCGCGGGTCGTCCCGGCGGAGCTGCGCAACGACGCCGGCATCGTCGGCGCGGCCATGGCGGCGGCCCGCGCCACCGCCTGACCTCCCGGCCCGGGGCGCTCCCCGCGCCCCTCAGCGCGCGCGGTGGATCCGCTGCTGGGCCACGAAGCGGGCCAGCACGATCGCGGCGGCCAGCCCGGTGCCCGTGAACAGCCAGCCGGAACGGGTGGCCAGGTTGGTCGCCAGCGCCACCAGCTGCGCCGTCACCCCGGAGGAGGTGACCGGCCCGAACAGCAGCAGCGCCACGGCGAAGGCGATCGGCCCGCTGATCGGCGCGGCCAGCAGGTCGGCGTACCGGACCCGGACCGCCAGCTGGAAGCAGATCAGCAGGTAGCCGATCCCGAACAGGATCCCGGGCTCGCCGAAGGCCAGCCGGTCCAGGCCGGCCACCGCCACCGTCGTGGCCAGCGCGACCACCCCGGCGCCCACCGCGGTCAGCCGGGCCGGCCGGCCGGTGCGCCGCCGGCCGTAGAGCTGCCCGGCGAGCCGGGGCCGCTTCGGGGGCCCGGAGACCGGGCGCAGCCGGGACCCGGGGCCGCCGCGTTCCGCGCCCCTGCCGGTGCCGCCGCCCTTCCCAGGAGCCTTGCCGGCGGCCTTCCCGGCCGCCTTGCCCCTGGCCTTCCCGACGGGAACGGCCGGTTCCCCCGTGCTCTCGCGGGCCCGGCCCGGCCCGGGGACGGCGGCCCCGGCCGCGCCGTTCGGCGGTCGGCGTCTGGGCCCTGGCGGCTGGGTACGGATGCTCTGCTCCACCCACCCAACGTACGGTCCGATCATCGCCACACTGTGTAATGGGCCGTCGGGGCTTGGCCCGTGTCTCCGGACGGAGTATTGATGTGACCTTCGCTCAACTGCACGGGGGAATCGCATGACCGGCGGATACACGTTCGAACGCCTCCATCGCGTCCAGCTCGACATCCCGGCGGGTGCCGAGGACGAGTGTCGCGCGTTCTGGCGCGACGTGCTCGGGACGACCGAGCCGACCAAGCCGCCGGTGCTGGCCGCGCGCGGCGGCTGCCGGTTCCGCGGCGGCGGGGTGGAGGTGCACCTCGGGATGGTGCCGGAGTTCCGCCCGTCCCGCAAGGGCCACCCGGGGATCCAGGTGGACGACCTGCCCGGTCACCGCCGCTTCCACACCGGCGACCGGCTCGGCAACCGCCGGGAGTTCCTGACGCCGCCGCCGGGCGCGGCGGACGGCTGATGCGCTGCCCGTAGACTGGGGGATCGGCCCGGCGTGCGGGCCGGCCCAACTCCTCCAAGCCCACGGGACTGCGCTTCATGTCGCTCACGATCGGAATCGTCGGCCTGCCGAACGTCGGCAAGTCGACCCTGTTCAACGCCCTGACCAAGAACGACGTGCTGGCGGCCAACTACCCGTTCGCCACCATCGAGCCCAACGTCGGCGTCGTCGGCGTCCCGGACGAGCGGCTGAACAAGCTCGCCGAGATCTTCGGCTCGCAGCGCATCCTCCCGGCCACCGTCGACTTCGTCGACATCGCGGGCATCGTCCGCGGCGCCAGCGAGGGCGAGGGCCTGGGCAACAAGTTCCTGGCCAACATCCGCGAGTCGGACGCCATCTGCCAGGTCGTGCGCGCCTTCACCGACCCCGACGTGGTCCACGTGGACGGCAAGGTGTCGCCCAAGGACGACATCGAGACCATCCACACCGAGCTGATCCTGGCCGACCTCCAGACCATCGAGAAGGTCCTGCCCCGGCTCCAGAAGGAGGCGCGCCTCAAGAAGGACACCGCCCCCGTCCTGGCCGCGGCCGAGGCCGCCCAGGCGGTCCTGGAGACCGGCAAGACCCTCTTCGAGGCCGGCTTCGACACCGCCCCGATCCGCGAGCTGCACCTGCTGACCGCCAAGCCCTTCCTCTACGTCTTCAACGTCGACGAGGACGAGCTGTCCGACGAGGAGTTCAAGCAGGCCCAGCGCGAGCTGGTCGCCCCCGCCGAGGCGATCTTCCTCAACGCCAAGATCGAGTCCGAGCTGATCGAGCTGGACGACGCCGAGGCCCTCGAACTCCTCCAGTCCATGGGTCAGGACGAGCCCGGCCTCGCCACCCTGGCCCGGGTCGGCTTCGACACCCTCGGCCTGCAGACCTACCTCACCGCCGGCCCCAAGGAAGCCCGCGCCTGGACCATCAAGAAGGGCGCCACCGCCCCCGAGGCCGCCGGTGTGATCCACACCGACTTCCAGAAGGGCTTCATCAAGGCCGAGGTCATCTCCTTCCACGACCTCGTCGAGACCGGCTCCCTCACCGAGGCCCGCGCCAAGGGCAAGGCCCGCATCGAGGGCAAGGAGTACATCATGCAGGACGGCGACGTCGTGGAGTTCCGCTTCAACGTGTGAGCATTTGATTGCTTTGAGCCGGCTTGATCTGTCGAATGCGCGGGTCGGACGGGGCCCGCCTCTCTCGAGGTGGGCCCCGATCTCTTTCGCGTGCCGACTTCTTCGACCCGCCACGCCTGCCCGAGTGGTGCGTTACGTGGTACCAGCCGTGGAGGGAGTTGAGTTGATGGCGATCACTGCCAGCGAGGCGCGCAAGGCTCTCTTCCCGTTGATCAAGAAGGTCAACGACGATCACGAGGCCATTGAGATCGTCTCCGAGCACGGAAATGCCGTCCTCGTCTCGGCCGAGGACTACGCCGCCCTGCGTGAAGGCTCCTACCTGTTGCGCTCGCCGGTGAACGCCCGCCGCTTGCTCAAGGCGTATGAGAACGCCCTTGGCGGCACAGGGCTTTCCGAGCGGGGGCTCATCGACCCTGACGCGGCGGATGGCGAGAAGGGTGCCGCGTGGGGCTCGCCCGGATCAACGGGCTCCTCGAGGACGTGTTGCGCGACCCGTTCACTGGCATCGGCAAGCCCGAGCCGCTGACGTACCACCTGCCCGGGGTCTGGTCGCGGAGGATCGACGACGGGCACCGCCTGGTCTACTCGGCGACGGATCGGGAGATCATCGTTCTGGCCGCCCGTTACCACTGCTGATGGCCGACTGCGAGTTCGATTCACCGTGCTGATTCCGCGCTCACTTGGGCCCCCGGGATCAACGTTTCCGCAGCTCACGGCGTTGTGGTGGAAGTTCCGCCCGCAACGCCTGACCGACCATCGCACGCGGGCGGGCCGGGCTCCTGGGGAGCCCGGCCCGCCCGCGTTCGGGGTGGTGTCGGGTGGTCAGCAGGCGAAGCCGGGGGAGTTGGCGAAGAAGGTGAGGAAGGACCAGGTCTGGGCGCCGATGACGCCGTCCACGGTGATCTTGGCGCACACCTGGAAGCGTCTTGTGGCGGCGTCGGTGACGGGGCCGAACTCGCCGTCGACGAGAAGGTGGTCCCCGGTCAGGGAGGCGTTGAGGTAGCACTGGGCCTGCTTCACGGCGTCGCCCGAGGAGCCCTGCTTGAGCGTCGGGCGGGCGGTGGTGAAGTTGCAGCTCTGGGTGGGCGGGTTGGTTGTCACCTTGGACTCCTTTGCGGTCACACCCGAACGGGGGCGAACGGCCGGTCCGCGCCTTTCCAGCGAAGCACAGGCCCCCCGGGGCCGCAGCCCGTGGGGCGGCCGGGGTCAGGCGACGGTGACGGTGAGGGTGCCGGCCGGGCCCGGGGTGACGGAGAGTGATTCGAGGGTGAGGGCGTGGGCGGTGGGGTGGTGCGCGGCGGCGCGGGGGCCGATGCCGACGACCGGGACGCCGGCGGCGAGGGCGGCGGCGATGCCGGCCGCGGAGTCCTCGAAGGCGAGGCAGTCGGCGGGGGCGAAGCCGAGGGCGGCGGCGCCCTTGAGGAAACCCTCGGGGTCGGGCTTGCTGGCGCCGACGGATTCGGCGGTGACCAGGACCGGCGGCAGCGGGAGCCCGGCGGCGGCCATCCGGATGCGGGCCAGCGGCGCGTCGGCGGAGGTGACCAGGGCGTGCGGGAGGCCGGCCAGGGCGGCGAGGAAGGCGGGGGCGCCGGGGATCGGTACGACGCCCTCGGTGTCGGCCTTCTCCTCGTCGAGCATCCGGTCGTTCTCGGCGAGGTTGATCTCCACCGGGCGGTCCGGCAGCAGGGCGGCCATGGTGGCGTGGCCCTGGCGGCCGTGGGCGACGCGCAGCACCTCGTCCGGGTCGAGGCCCTGCTCGGCGGCCCAGCGGCGCCAGCAGCGTTCGACCACGGCGTCGGAGTTGACCAGGGTGCCGTCCATGTCGAGCAGGAGGGCGCGGGGGGTGAAGGTCGTCACGGGCATCGGGCGGCTCCGGGGGAGGGGGCGGGCGGGGTGAGCAGAGGGGATTGTTCAGTAAGGATACAAAAGATCGCCCCGTGCTTCGGGCGGTCTCAGCCCCACAGGTGGGCGTTGACCGCGCGGGCCTCCTCGGCCAGCTCGGGCAGCTCGACCAGTTCGACGCCGGCCGCCTCCAGCCGTGCGGCGCCCCGGGTCTCGGCGACGAAGGTGGAAGGCTCGCGCCAGGCCACCACCACCCGGGGGACGCCGGCCGCGATCAGCAGCTCGGCGCACGGCACCGGCCGGGAGGCGCGCTGCCCGCAGGGCTCCAGCGAGCTGTAGACGGTCGCGCCGCGCAGCCGGGGGTCGCCGGCCGGGAGCTTGCCGAGCGCCGCCTCCTCGGCGTGGTCGTGGCCGTCCGCCTCGCGGCTGAACCCCTCGGCCAGCACCGTGCCGTCGGCGGCGACGACGACCGCGCCGACCGAGAAGGCGGTCTCCGAGGGCGGGCAGCGGCGGGAGAGTTCGACGGCCCGGCGCAGGAAGGCCAGATCGTCGGCGCGCGGGTCGTCGGCGTGCGGGTCGTCGGCGTGCGGGTCGGCCGCGGGGCGGGCGTCGGTCACGGGGCGGGCTCCTTCGGGGCGTACCTGAGCAGGACGGCATCGCCCACCGTACGGGCCTCCAGCAGCCGCATCCGCCGGGTCGCCCCGCCGGGGAAGTCCGCCGGGCCGACGAACCGCGGCGCCCGCTCCTGGCCGACCAGCAGCGGCGCCACCACCAGCTGGAGCTCGTCCGCGAGCCCCCGCGCCAGGAACTGGGTGTGCACCCCGCTGCCGCCCTCGACCATCAGCCGCCGCACCCCGCGCGCGCCGAGGTCGTCCAGCACGGCCCCCAGCTCCACCGCCGCGCCGAGCGCCACCACCTCGGCCAGCCCGTCCAGCGCCGGGCGCAGCACGGCCGCCCCGGTGTCCGTGGTGTAGGCCAGCCGCTCGCCGCCGGTGTGCCAGAAGCGCAGCGAGCGGTCCAGTCGGCCGCTCGCGCTGAGCGTCACCTTCAGCGGGTACTCCGGGCGGCCCGCCGCGCGCCGGGCGGCCCGCCGGGCGGGGTCGTTGACCAGCAGTCGGGGGTTGTCCGCGCGCAGGGTGTTGCCGCCGACCAGGATCGCGTCGCTCGAGGCCCGTTCGGCGTCCACCCGGTCGAAGTCGGCCGGGCCGGAGAGCAGCAGCCGCTCGGGGGAGGCGTCGTCGAGGTACCCGTCGAGCGACATCGCGGCGCTCAGCAGGACGAAGGGGCGCGGCGCGGGCATGGTGGAAGGACCGTTCTGTGAGGCGGCTGCCCGTCCACGGTACGGCGCCGGCGGACGCGGGGGACGGGCGAGGGCCGGTGTTCGCCGGACGGCCCGCTGCCGTCGGGGCGGCGTTCGCCGACGGGCCTCACCCTGGTCCGGACCTCGCACCGCCCACCACGTCGAAGGGCAGTCACCGTGTCCCGTCCCTCCCGCCGCCTGCTGCCGCTGGCCGTCGCCACCGCCGCCCTGCCGCTGCTCGCGCTGCCGGCCGGTCCCGCCGCCGCCGTGACCTACGGCACCCCGACGATCAAGCTCTCGGCCGCCTACCTGTCCGGGGCGGTCGGTGCCACCGGCGACCCGACGGTCACCGTCACGGTGTCCCAGAGCGGCGCCCCGGTCTCCTCGCTCACCGTGGCCGCCACCGCCAGCACCCGGGCCGCGGTGGCCCGCACCGGGGACGTCGCCGTCGCCGGCACCGGCTCCGCGCGCACCCTCACGGTCGCCGCCCAGGGTGTCGGCTACACCGACCTCACCGTCAAGGTGACCGGCCTGGGCGGTAAGACCGCGTCGGTGACGCTGCACTACGCGGCCTCGCCGGCGGTGCAGTTCGCGGCGGACAGCCGGTACCTGACCGGCTCCAGCGACGCCTCGGCGGCGGTGGACGCGGGCGGCGGCTACGTCGTGGTGGCCGACGACGAGTCCAACGTGCTGCGGCTGTACGACCGCAACGCCTCCGGCGCGCCCGTCCGCACCTGGGACTTCTCCTCCGCGCTCGGCGTCACCAAGGAGGTCGACATCGAGGGCGCCACCCGGGTCGGCAACACCGTCTACTGGACCGGCTCGCTGGGCAACAACAAGGACGGCGAGATCAAGACGGTCCGGCACACCGTGTTCGCCACCACGGTCACCGGCTCGGGCGCCGGCACCCAGCTGTCGCTCGCCGGCTCCTCGACCGTCCTGCGCGGCGACCTGATCGCCTGGGACCGCGCGCACGGCGACCGCTACGGCTTCGCGGCCGGCTCGGCGACGGGCCAGGTGCCCAAGCAGGTCGACGGCTTCAACGTCGAGGGCCTGGAGTTCGCGCCGGGCAGCACCACCACCGCCTACGTGGGCTTCCGCGCGCCGCTCACCCCGGCGGTCACCGGCGGCCGGGCGCTGATCGTGCCGGTCACCAACTTCCCGGCGCTGTTCGGCGGTGCGCACGCCACCTTCGGCGAGCCGATCGAGCTGGACCTCGGCGGGCTCTCGGTGCGCGACCTGCGGCGCAACGCGCTCGGCCAGTACCTGATCGTGGCCGGCTCCTGGGCGGCGGACGACAACTCCGACCCGTACGCGCTCTACCGCTGGGACGGTCAGCCGGGCTCGCAGCCGGTCAAGGTGCTCGACCTGCCGACCTCCGACGCGGGCGGCTGGGAGGCCGTGGCGGACGTCCCGGACCTCACCGCCCCCGGCGCCCGGGTGCAGCTGATCACCGACGACGGCTCGGCCGTGCTGTACAACGACGGCATCGAGGCGAAGGACCTCACCCACCCGGAGTTCCAGAAGTCGCGCACCACCTGGTTCACCCTCGGCTAGCGAGGGCATGCGGCCCCTGTCCGGGCGAGATGGCGTCCGGGCGGGGGCCGCCGCGTTCCCGGGGGGCGGCCGGGGCCGTCGCCGGAGTGGTCGGTATGTGAGACGAATCTTCTTGGAATACGGGACGAGGAGTAGCGTCGGAGGCGTCGAGGAGCGGACCGATTCCGAGGGGGAGTCACCATGACCGAGCCGAAGCACGTCGTCTACACCCACGGCCACCAGGAGGTCGTGCTGCGCTCGCACCGCTGGCGGACCGTCGAGAACTCCGCCGCCTACCTGCGCGACCGGCTGCGGCCCGGACAGGCCGTGCTGGACATCGGCTGCGGCCCCGGCACGATCACCGCCGACCTGGCCGAACTGGTCGGACCGGACGGCCGGGTGGTGGCCGCGGACGCCTCCGCCGAGGTGCTGGAGGCGGCCGCCGCGCACGTCGCGGGACGCGGCCTGTCCAACGTCGCCTTCGAGATCGCCGACGTGCACCGACTGCCCTACCGGGAGGGGGAGTTCGACGTGGTGCACGCTCACCAGGTGCTGCAGCACGTGGCCGATCCGGTCGGCGCGCTGCGCGAGCTGCGCCGGGTCACCGCCGAGGGCGGCGTCGTCGCCGTCCGGGACGTCGACTTCGCGACCATGGCCTGGTACCCGCAGGTGCCCGAGCTGGACCGCTGGCTGGAGCTGTACCGGCGGATCGCCCGGCACAACGGCGGCGAGCCGGACGCCGGGCGGCGGCTGCTGTCCTGGGCCCGGACGGCCGGCTTCACCGACGTCACCGCCACGTCGAGCACCTGGACGTACGCGACGCCCGAGCAGCGCGCCTGGTGGGGCGGGCTCTGGGCGGACCGGATCACCGGCTCGGCCATCGCCCGCACGGCGGTGGCCGAGGGGTACGCGGACGAGGCCGAACTGGCCCGGATCGCGGCCGGGTGGCGGGAGTGGGCGGCCGCCGGGGACGGGTGGTTCGCGATGCTGCACGGGGAGGTGCTGGCCCGGCGCTGAGCCGGGGTGTGCCCTTGTGGTGAGGGGATGGTTCGTGGGGTGGCGAAAAGGTGCGCGGGTGTTTCACAAGATCCGGTAGAGTCGCGCGCCTGTTCCCGTACCCGACGGCCCGCCGCGATCCGCCCGCGGGCTCCGCGGGTCGTCGTCCTGCCGAACTGTCGCCCGCCTTCCGCGGGCCGGGGGAGATCGCACGTGTCCAAGCCCGAGTCCGACGCCGCCGCCCCGGTGTCCGCGCCCGAGCCCGAGCCCGCGCCCGAGCCGGTGTCGCAGCCTGTCGAGTCGGTCGAGCCCGCCGGGGCGACGGAGCCGGCCGGGCGGGTCGAGCTGACCAAGCCGCCGGTCGAGCCCGCCCCTGGAGCGGCCCCCGAGCCCGCCGCCGTTCCGGCACCGGCCGAGCCCGCCACCGGAGCGGTGCCGGGGGTGGCGGCCCCCGGGCCGGCCCCCGAGGCCGCGCAGGGCCCCTGGGCGCCGCCCGCTCCCGCCGGGCCGCCCGTGGCCGACCCGTGGGCCACCCCCGCCGGGCCGCCCGTGGCCGACCCGTGGGCCACCCCGGCCGCCGCCATGCCCCCGCCCTTCGACCCCGACCGCCCGCGCGCCACCGGCTGGGCGGCCGTCGTCCCCGGCGCCCAGTCCGGCTTCCAGCCCGGCTTCGCCTACCCGCAGGCCCCGACGGCCACCAACGGCTTCGCGGTCGCCGCCCTGGTCACCGGTCTGCTCTGCATGTGGCCGCTGGCACTCGCCTTCGCGATCGTGGCGATGGTCCAGATACCGAAGCGGAACGAGAAGGGCCGCGGCATGGCGGTCACCGGTCTGGTCACCGGTGTCCTCGGGGCGATCGTCAGTCTGTTCGGGGTCATCGGCCTGCTCGCGGTCGGCGTCGAGGCGGAGGAGTACGGCGACACCCCGCGGGGCCCGAAGGGATCGGTGCAGATCGAGGAGCTGCGGGCCGGCGACTGCTTCAACGAGCCGCCGCTGAGCTCCGGGCAGAGCGGCGAGTCCGCGAGCATCTACTGGGTGCTCGTGGTGTCCTGCTCCGCGCCGCACAACGGCGAGGTCGCCGGCTCCGGCAACCTCGCCGGCCGGGGCCCCGCCGCCTACCCCAGCACGAGCGAGATCGACGAGATGGCCGAGCGGATCTGCGGCCCGGTGCGCGACGACTACGCCCTCGACTCCTGGCTCGTCCCCGACGGCATGGAGGAGGGCTACTACTACCCGAGCCGTGTCAGCTGGGCGTCCGGCGACCGCGAGGTGACCTGCACCTTCCAGGACAACACCAGGACGCACACGGGCAGCGTCCACACCGACCGGACCAAGCTCACCCGGGCGCAGCGCACCTACCTGGACGCGGTGCTCGCCTACAACAACGCGCTCGCGGTCCAGCCGGAGGGCGAGGCCGACGAGGAGCCCACCGAGTACCGCACCTGGGCGAAGACGATGGCCACCGCCTCCCGCAAGGAGGTCACGGACCTGTCGGCCACCGGGATCGACTGGCCGGAGGGGGCCAGGGCCAAGCTGATCGAGCTGGGCGCGATCAAGCTGGACGCGGCCAACGCCTGGGACGCCGCCGCCAAGTCCGCCGACGTGGAGACGCTCGACCGCGAGGTCGGGAAGGCGCTGGCGCTGTCCGTCAAGAGCAGCAAGCTCGCGGTGGACATCCGGCGCGAGCTGGGGCTGTCGACCGGCGAGCAGGCCTCCGAGATCCGCGTCTGAGGCCCGCCCGGACGGCCCGGACCCGCCCTCCCGGCCGGGTCCTAGCATGGGCGCCATGGACACCTACCGGGTGATGCGGCAGGACGACGACGGCAACCGGTTCCCGGTCGTCGGGGGGATCGGGCGGGAGGCCGCCGAGCGGCTGGCGGCCGAGTTCGAGGCACGCGGCCACAAGCAGCTGTACTGGGTCGAGCCCGAGCCCGCCGGAGCCCGCGGGACGCGGGGCCCGCGCGACTGAGCGGCCCCCCGGACAGCACGCCCTAGAGTCGACGCCCATGGACAGGACCATCGACCAGCCGGCCTCGGCCGGCGGCGCAGCGGAGAACCGGATCGTCGTCGGCGGCGCGCTGATCCACCGGGGACGGGTGCTCGCCGCCCGGCGGAGCGCGCCCGCCGAGGTGGCGGGGCGCTGGGAGTTCCCCGGCGGCAAGGCGGAGCCGGGCGAGACCGAGGCCCAGGCGCTGGAGCGCGAGCTGATGGAGGAGCTGGGCGTGCGCGCCAGGGCGCTCAGCCGGCTGCCCGGCGCGTGGCTGGTGCGCCCCGGCCTGGAACTGCGGCTCTGGGCCGCCGAACTGGTCTCCGGCGACCCGCGCCCGCTGCAGGACCACGACGAGCTGCGCTGGCTCGGCCCCGCCGAGCTGGCCGACGTCGAGTGGCTGGAGCACGACCGCGAGGTCCTCCCCGAGGTCGTCCGCCTGCTGACCACCGCCTGAGCCGCGCCCCGAGCAGCGCCCCGACTCGCCCCCCGAGCGGCTCCCGGCGACGCCCCCCGGGCCGGTGCGGCCCGGATGGTACCGGTCCGCACCGGCGAGCCGCCGGGCCGCGCCCGCGAACGACGCGTGGGGGCGACGGATCGGGCAAATCGGAAAAGCCGGCGCGGCGGGCGGGATAGCCTTGGTCCTGCTGGGTATGTCACTTTTCGGCACTATTCGTCACCATCGGTGAGCCGTCCCAGCCGGCGACGCCGATCCGAGCAGAGCCGGAGGCCCCGTCGGTGTCGAATGGCGGATACGGCGGCGGGGGAGCGCGACGGGCGGGCGCCCAGGGAGGCGCCGCGGCCCGCGCCCGGCTTCGGCGCGGCGCGGGCGGAGCGCCCGGCGGCCGGGCCGCCCGGGAGCGCCCGGCCGGCCGCCGCCGGGGCGAGGGCCTGCCCGAGGGCGCGTCGGCCGCCCAGCCGGTGCAGCCCGCCCCGTCGCTCACGGTGCCCGACGCGGTCCCGCCGGCCGGCCTGCGCAGCCGCCCCGGCCGGGTGTTCCCGGGCGGCCCGCGCGCCGTCCCGCAGGCCACCGGCGACGGGAGCGGCGACCGCGCGGGCGGCAGCCTCTTCGACGTGGTCAGGGTGGCCATCGCGATCCTGGACACCGCCGGCCGGGTGGTGCTCTGGAGCCCGGCCGCCGAGGAGCTGCTCGGCTGGCCGAACGAGCTGCTGGTCGGCCGCCGGATCGACGAGCTGATCCCCGACGACGACCAGGTGCTGCGGATCCGCGCGGCGATCCAGGACACCCTGCGGCACGGCCGCTGGTCCGGACCGGCCGAGCTGCGCGACCGGGAGGGCGTCCCGGTGCTGGTGGACGCCCGGATCTCGCTCCTGGTGGACGGCGACGGCACCCCGTTCCTCCAGGTCAACCTGGCCGAGGCGGGGGCCGTCCGGGCGGTGGAGCGGGACCTCGCGGTGCGCGACGCGCTGTTCGAGCAGTCCCCGCTGGGCATCGCGATCATGGACACCGAGCTGCGCTACACCGCCGTCAACCAGACCCTCGCCGAGATGAACGGCGTCGCGCCGGAGGACCACGTCGGACGCACCATCGGCGAGACCCTGCCCGAGCGGGCCGCCGACGAGATCACCGCGATCCAGCGCCAGGTGCTGGCCACCGGCGAGCCGGTCATCGACGTCACCCTCGCCTCGCCGACCACCGCCCGCTCCGGCTACCGCTCGGTCTCCTACAGCCGGATGACCGACCGCTCCGGGCGGGTGCTCGGCATCTCCGGCACCGTGATGGACGTCACCGAGCGTTACCGTGCGGTGGCCAAGGTCGAGCACGCCCGCCGCCGTCTCTCGCTGCTCAACGAGTTCGGCTCCCGAGTCGGTGACCTGCTGGACGCCTCGCGGATCGCGCAGGAGCTGGCCAGCGCGGTGGTGCCGAGGCTGACCGACCACGCCGCCGTCATCCTGCTGCAGGCCGTCGCGCACGGTGACGACCTTCCCCGGCACGGCCACGACCGCCGCACCTCGCTGCTCCAACTCGGCACCGCCTCCGTCCAGGACGGCCCGGAGGTGGAGGTGATGCTGCGGCGCGGCGCCCGGATCACCTTCGCCGAGGACTCCGCCTGCGGCCGGGTGCTGCGCACCGGCGTGCCCGAGCTGCTCTCCGGCGCCGACCAGCTGAGCGACGTCACCTACGCCGGCGACCCGAAGATGCAGGCGGCGCACGACCTGGGCGTGCACTCGATGCTGGTGGTGCCGCTGCGGGCCCGGGGCATCGTGATCGGCCTGCTGCTGGTCAGCCGGGCCGGCTACCGCGAGGGCTTCGACCGGGACGACCTGGCGTTCACCGTCGAGCTGGCGGACCGGGCCGGGTCCTCGCTGGACAACGCCCGGCTCTACGCCCGCGAGCGCACCGCCGCCCTCACCCTCCAGCGCACCCTCCTGCCGCAGCAGGTGCCGCAGCCCACCGGCGTCGAGGTCGCCTACCGGTACGTGCCCGGCAGCAGCGGCACCGAGGTCGGCGGCGACTGGTTCGACGTCATCCCGCTGCCCGGCGACCGGACCGCGCTGGTGGTCGGCGACGTGATGGGCCACGGCCTGCGGGCCGCCGCGACGATGGGCCGGCTGCGCACCGCCGTCCGCGTGCTGGCCGCCCTCGACCTGCCGCCGGACGTGCTGCTGCGGCACGTCCACGAGCTGGCCGACGACCTCGCCCAGGGCCCGGACGAGGCGCTGCTCGCCACCTGCGTGTACGCGGTGTTCGACCCGGCCACCGCGACCCTGACCGCCGCCAAGGCCGGCCACATCCCGCCGGTGCTGGTGGTGCCGGGCGACGAGACGGACGGGCCGACCCGCGACGGCGGGCCGCTGCCCGGCGGCGCCGGCCGGATCGTGGAGCTGCCCTCCGGCGCCCCGCTCGGCGTCGGCGGCGTGCCGTTCGAGGCCGTCGAGCTGAAGATCCCCGAGGGCAGTCTGCTGGCGCTCTGCACGGACGGGCTGGTGGAGTCCCGGGACAAGGACCTGGACGTCGGCCTCGGCCGGCTGGTCACGGTGCTCCAGCAGCCCCACGCGTCGATCCAGGCGGCCTGCGAGGCGGTGCTGGACACCATGGAGCAGGGCCGCGAGCCGGACGACGTGGCGCTGCTGCTGGCCCGGCTCGGCCACGGGCAGGCCGGCACCCCGACGGCGGGCTGGACGCTGCCCGCCGAGCCGACCGCCGTCTCCCGGGCCCGCCGGCTGGTCCGCGCGGCGCTGGCCGAGTGGGGCGTCGAGGAGCTGACCGACACCGCGGAGCTGCTGGTCAGCGAGCTGGTCACGAACGCCGTCCGGTACGCGAGCGCGCCGATCGGGGTGCGGCTGACGCTCGGCGAGACGCTGCTGGTGGAGATCTCCGACCCGTTGCCGGACCCGCCGCGCGAGCGGCACGCGGCCGAGGCGGACGAGGGCGGCCGAGGGCTGGAACTGGTCGCCCGGCTGGCCCTGCACTGGGGGGCCAGGGCGGAGGGGATGGGCAAGGTGGTCTGGTTCGAACAGGCGCTGCCGGGCACCCCCGAGGCGGAGCTGTCCGAGGGCTGAGCGGCGACCCGGGCCGGAAGGGGGCCGGAAGCGGGCCGGAACCGGGCGGGATCCGGACGCGGGCCGGGCGCCGGACCGGCCGCCCGGGAGAACGCCGCTGCATATGCCCCCGGGAGGGTCCGGGGGAGCGCGCACTCCGGCAGGGGGCGCGAGCGTGGCATTGTGGTTGCGCGGGCGGTAGGACAAAAACCTTCGCCCGATCTGATGTTGTGATGTTGAGGGCGTGTGAACGTACCCCTCGATGATGAATACTCGGTCTTCTCGACATCCGGACGGTCGCGGGTTTGGAGGGGTCGGTCCGTGAACAGCACCCCGGCGCGCAGTGCGCCGAGCAGCAGCGGTCATGCCGCTGTACCCGGGCAGGCCGGCGCCCAACACGTGCCCGCCCCTGCCCACCACCTGCCCGCACCCGCCCGGGCCCCCCGGCCGGCGGCCGCGGAGGAACGGTGGGGTGCCGGGGATCCGGGCTCGATCTACGACTACATCCGGGTCGCCACCTTCGCGATCGGCCCCGACGGCCGGATCAGCCAGTGGAGCGAGCGGGCGGCCGAGTTCTTCGGCGTCCCCGCCGCCGAGGCGGTCGGCGCGGACCCGGTGACCACCTTCGTCCCGCGCGAGCTCTGGCAGCGCGGCCGGGCCCGGCTGGAGCGCACCCTGGCCGGCGAGGAGTGGGTCGGCACCACCCCGTACCGGCACGCCGACGGCGGCGAGGGCCTCGTCGAGCTCTACCTCATGCCGGACAGCGCACTGCCCACCGCCGGCGCCACCTGTCTCGCGGTCGACCTCGGCCGGCTGCGCCGGATCGAGACCGATCTGGCCGCTTCGGAGGCGGTTTTCGGCCAGACCCCGACCGGCTTCGTCCTCTTCGACGACCGGCTCCGCCTCCAGCGCGTCAACGACGCCTTCGCCTCCGGGATGGGCCTCGCCCCCACCGACCTGGAGGGCCTCACCCCGCACGACATCTTCCCCGGCGCCGAGGCCGACCGGCTCACCGCCGCCCTGCGCAAGGTCCTCGCCAGCGGCGCGCCCGTCTTCGACCTGCGCTTCCACGCCGCCGTCCCGACCCGCGAGGGCAACCGGCTCTGGGCCGTCTCGCTCTACCGCCTCAACGGCGCGGCCGGCCAGCCGATGGGCGTCGCCGGACAGGTCTCCGACGTCACCAGCCGGCACGTCGCCGAACGCGAGGCCGACGGCGTCCGCCGCAACCTCGCGCTGCTCAACGAGGCCAGCGCCCACATCGGCTCCACCCTCGACCTGGAGACCACCGCCAAGGAGCTGCTGGACGTCGTCGTCCCGCCGTTCTGCGACCTCGCCACCGTCGACCTCTACACCGCGCTGCTCTCCGGCGAGACCGTCCCCAGCGCCGGCCGGCTCGGCGACACCGTGCTCACCGACGGCAGCGGCGAACTGCGCCGGGTCGCCGTCTCCAGCGTGGTCGGCGGCGCCTCCTCGGTGCTCGGCTCGGTCACCGGCCTGCCCATCGCCGAGGCCGGCGGCACCCTCTGCTACCCGCGCCGCTCCCCGCACGCCCGGGCGCTGCGCACCGGCCGCAGCGTCGTCCCGGAGCCCGGCCCCGACCCGCTGCTGCGCTCCACCCTGATCGTCCCGCTGGTCGCCCGCGACCAGGTGCTCGGCCTGGTCCAGCTCTCCCGGGCGATCGGCAGCGAACCCTTCGACGCCCGCGACGTCGCCATCGCCGAGGAACTCGTCGCCCGCGCCGCCGTCTGCATCGACAACGCCCGGCTCTACCGCCGCGAGCACGAGCGCGCGCTGATCCTCCAGCGCAGCCTGCTGCCCCCGGGCAACCCGGTCGCCAGCGGCCTGGAGATCGCCTGCCGCTACCTGCCGAGCAACAACAACACCGAGGTCGGCGGCGACTGGTTCGACGTCATCCCGCTGCCCGGCAACCGCACCGCCCTGGTCATCGGCGACGTGATGGGCCGCGGCCTGCGCGCCGCCGTCGCCATGGGTCAGCTGCGCACCGCCGTGCGCACCCTGGCCATGCTCGACCTGGAACCCGGCGAGGTGCTCGCCGCGCTCGACGAGATCGCCCGCGGCCTCGGCGACGACACCGCGCCGACCGGCCGGTCCAACCCGTACGGGCGGCTCACCTCCACCGCCGACGAGGAGGCCCGCGAGGTCTACCTGGCCACCTGCGTCTACGCGGTCTACGACGCGGTCACCCGGCGCTGCACCTTCGCCAACGCCGGCCACCTGCCGCCGGTGCTTCTCGGCCCCGGCGAGCCCGCCCGGATGCTCGACGTCCCGCCCGGCCTGCCGCTCGGCGTCGGCGGCGAGCCCTTCGAGGAGGTCGAGCTGACCCTCCCGGACGGCGCCGTGCTCGGCCTCTACACCGACGGCCTGGTGGAGAGCCGCAAGCACCAGCTGGACGAGGGCCTGAAGGCCTTCCGCACCGCGCTGTCCGACGAGGGCAAGAACCTGGAGGACCTCTGCGACCACGTCCTCGGCGAGCTCAACCCGCACCACGGCGAGGACGACATCGCCCTGCTGATGGCCAAGGTGCACGCCTTCCCGGCGGACGCCGTCGGCCAGTGGTTCCTGCCGCCCGAGCCCACCTCGGTCGCCAAGGCCCGCGAGTTCGCGTGCAGCTGGCTGCTCGCCCGCGGCCTGGACGAGCTGGTCGACACCACCGAGCTGCTGGTCAGCGAGCTGGTCACCAACGCGCTGCGGCACGGCCGGGGCGAGATCCGGCTGCGGCTGCTGCGCGACCGGACGATGGTGTGCGAGGTCTGGGACGACGGTTACGCCCAGCCCCGGCAGCGGCGCGCCCACGAGACCGACGAGGGCGGTCGCGGGCTCCAGCTGGTCAGCCTGCTCGCCGAACGCTGGGGCAGCCGGCGCACGCCGAAGGGCAAGATCGTCTGGTTCGAGCTGGGCCTGTAGCGCCACCCGGGCAGCGGCCGTCCTACCCCGATCGGGTGCTGTCGGCCGTCCGGGCGCCGTGTCGGGGCGCCCGGGCCGTGGGGGCGGCGTTCGATGGCCGCCATGCGCGCCCGCCTCCCCGTCGCAGCCGCCGTGCTGCTGCTCGCCCTCGGTGCCACGGCCGGCTGCCTCGGCGGCCCCGACCCGGCCCGCACCGGCCGCACCCCCGACCCCGCGCCGCCCGCCCCGGCCGTCGTCACCGGGGACGTCCGCCCCGTCGACCGGGCCGCCGTCCGCGACGGCGGCACCCTGCGCTGGGCCGTCGACGCCCTCCCGGCCACCCTGAACGTGCACCAGCCCGCAGCCACCGCCGAATCGGCGCTGCTCGCGCACGCCCTCTACCCCTCGCTGTTCCGGCCGGACGCGCACGGCGAGTGGATCCCGGACCCGGACTACCTGGCCGCCGCCGAGTCCACCCCGCCCGGACGGCTGCCCCAGGTGGTCACCTACCACCTCAACCCGCGCGCCGTCTGGAGCGACGGCACCCCGCTCTCCGCCGCCGACCTGATCGCCCAGCGCGCCGCGCTCTCCGGCCTGGACCCCGCG
Source organism: Kitasatospora sp. NPDC001527 (assembly GCF_040298605.1). Classification (NCBI taxonomy): domain Bacteria; kingdom Bacillati; phylum Actinomycetota; class Actinomycetes; order Kitasatosporales; family Streptomycetaceae; genus Kitasatospora; species Kitasatospora sp. NPDC001527. The sequence goes on from NZ_JBEPAM010000011.1 coordinate 85,983, forward strand.
TACGACGCCGTCCGCCCCGCCGGCTACGCGGCCGTCGACTCCGTCACGCAGGGTGCCGACCCGCACGAGGTCAGGGTGACCTTCCGGCAGCCCTGCGCCGAGTGGCAGGCCCTGTTCGGCCCGCTCTACCCCGCCGCCGAGACCGCCACCGCCGCCGCCTTCGGCCGCCCGCTGCCCGGCGGCACCGCCCATCCGACCGCGGGACCGTTCCTGGTCGACGGGTACGACCCGGTCGGCGGGAGGGCCGTCCTGGTCCGCAACCCGTTCTGGTGGGGCGAGCCGGCCAAGGCGGACCGGATCGAGTTCCTGGCCGTCCCGGCCGACCGGCGCACCGACGAGCTGGCCCGGGGCCGGCTGGACCTCGCCCCGCTGACCGCGGCGGTCGAGCACGCCGGGGCCGACCCCGCCGAGGTGCTGCGCACGGCCGGGGCGCTGCCCGGCGTCACCCTGCACCGGGCCGCCGGGACCGGCCTCGCCCAGCTCACCCTGAACGCCGCCCGCGAACCGCTCACCGATCCGGTGCTGCGCCGCGCGCTGGCCCGCGCCGTCGACCGGCGGCACGCCGCCGACGCCGCGCTGACCCCGTTCGGGCTGCCCGCCGCGCCGCTCGGCCACCACCTGCTGGCCGGCGACCAGCCCGGCTACCGGGACGACGCCGACGCGCTGGGCGGCGCCGATCCCGGGCGGATGCTGGACACGGCCGGCTGGCACCGCCCCGCCGCCGGCGGCACCCGCACCCGGGGCGGGCGCGAACTGGCGCTCACCCTGCTGGTCCCGGCCGGCTCGGCGACCCTGCGACGGGCGGCCGACGCGGTGGCGGCGGACCTCGGCGCGGCCGGGGCCGCCGTGCGGGTCACGGAGGCGCCGGCGGACGCCTTCGTCCGCGACCGCCTGGCCGTCGGCGACTGGGACCTCGCCGTGTTCTCCTGGCCCGCCGGCCCGGCCCCGGCCGGCGAGCAGCGGCCCGTCTACGCCAAGCCCCGCCCGGGCCCGGACGGCACCCCGGTGACCGGCCGCAACTACGCGCGGGCCGGGACGGAGGAGATCGACCGCCTCTTCGACCGCGCCGCCGCCGAGCCCGACCCGGCCACCCGCCGCGCCCTGCTCCAGGAGGCCGACGTGCGGATCTGGCAGCTGGGCCACTCGGTCCCGCTGTTCCAGCGCCCGGAGGCGGTCGCGGTCCGCGACGGCCTCACCGGCCCAGGCGTCCGGGGTCTGTCCCGCCCCCGCCTCCAGGACCTCGGCTGGGCCGCGGGTTAGCGGACGGGGGCGCCGTGGTGCCGGAGACGAGGAAGGCCCGGGGCAGGGCGGAGCGGAGGCGGTGGATCACGCCCGAAGCCCGGCGGAGCCCGAACGCCGGGTGGCGGGGACGTGGCCGAGTTGTGATCTTGCTCCCGCCCGAGACTCCCGTTTCGGCCGAGCTCGGCGGTTCCCCGTACCATAGGAGGAAGCCGTGGCATGTCCTGCCCGGCGGGTGGACCGGTAGTAGCAGGCGGAACGGGTGGTGGCGGCCGACAGGGGTCGCAAGTGCGCGTCACGCAGCCGGGCGCCGTAACCCACGATTCCAGGAGAATCCGCTAGGCATGCCCACGCGCAACGACATCCGTAACGTCGCCATTGTCGCCCACGTCGACCACGGCAAGACCACCCTGGTCGACGCCATGCTCAAGCAGGCCGGTGCCTTCGCCGCCCACCAGCAGCTGGACGACCGGATGATGGACTCCAACGACCTGGAGCGTGAGAAGGGCATCACCATTCTCGCGAAGAACACCGCGGTCAAGTACCACCCGAAGGACGGTGGCGCGCCGATCACCATCAACATCATCGACACCCCGGGCCACGCCGACTTCGGCGGCGAGGTCGAGCGCGGTCTGTCGATGGTGGACGCGGTCGTCCTGCTGGTCGACGCCTCCGAGGGCCCGCTGCCGCAGACCCGCTTCGTGCTCCGCAAGGCGCTCACCGCGCGGCTGCCCGTCATCCTCTGCATCAACAAGACCGACCGTCCGGACGCCCGGATCGACGAGGTCATCAACGAGACCTACGACCTCTTCCTCGACCTCGACGCGGACGAGGACCAGATCGAGTTCCCGATCGTCTACGCCTGCGCCCGTGACGGCGTCGCGTCGCTGACCAAGCCGGAGAACGGCACCGTTCCCGCCGACAGCGACAACCTGGAGCCGTTCTTCTCCACCATCCTGGAGCACGTCCCGGCCCCGACCTTCGACGCGGACGCCCCGCTGCAGGCCCACGTCACCAACCTGGACGCCGACAACTTCCTCGGCCGCATCGCGCTGCTCCGCGTCGAGCAGGGCGAGCTGCGCAAGGGCCAGACGGTGGCCTGGATCAAGCGCGACGGCACCATCTCCAACGTCCGCATCTCCGAGCTGCTGATGACCGAGGCGCTCACCCGCAAGCCGGCCGAGGTGGCGGGCCCCGGTGACATCTGCGCCGTCGCCGGCATCTCCGACATCATGATCGGCGAGACCCTGGCCGACCCGGAGAACCCGATCGCGCTGCCGCTGATCACGGTGGACGAGCCGGCCATCTCGATGACCATCGGCACCAACACCTCGCCGCTGGTCGGCCGGGGCGGCAGCGGCAAGGGCGCGGACGCCAAGTCCGCCGGCCGGGTCGACCGCAAGGTCACCGCCCGCCAGGTGAAGGACCGCCTGGACCGCGAGCTTGTCGGTAACGTCTCGCTGCGCGTGCTGGACACCGAGCGTCCGGACGCCTGGGAGGTGCAGGGCCGCGGCGAGCTGGCGCTGGCCATCCTGATCGAGACCATGCGCCGCGAGGGCTTCGAGCTGACCGTCGGCAAGCCGCAGGTGGTCACCAAGGAGGTCAACGGCAAGACCCACGAGCCGGTCGAGCGCCTGACCGTGGACGTGCCCGAGGAGCACATGGGCGCCGTCACCCAGCTCATGGGCATCCGCAAGGGCCGGATGGACAACATGTCCAACCACGGCTCGGGCTGGGTCCGGATGGAGTTCGTCGTGCCGTCCCGCGGCCTGATCGGCTTCCGGACCGAGTTCCTCACCAACACCCGCGGCACCGGCATCGCCCACTCGATCCACGAGGGCCACGAGCCGTGGTTCGGCCAGCTGACCACCCGCAACAACGGTTCGCTGGTCGCCGACCGGGCCGGCGTGGTCACCGCCTTCGCGATGACCAACCTGCAGGAGCGCGGCGTGCTCTTCTGCGACCCGGGCACCGAGGTGTACGAGGGCATGATCGTCGGCGAGAACTCGCGCGCCGACGACATGGACGTCAACATCACCAAGGAGAAGAAGCTCACCAACATGCGGTCCTCGAACGCCGACGTGGCCGAGTCGATCGTCCCGCCGCGCAAGCTCTCGCTGGAGCAGTCGCTGGAGTTCTGCCGCGAGGACGAGTGCATCGAGGTGACCCCGGAGACTGTTCGCATCCGTAAGGTCGTCCTGGACCAGAAGGACCGCGGCCGCACCGCGTCGCGCGCCAAGAAGGCGTGATCCCGGCCTTCTGAGCCCCTCCGGCGGTGCTTTGGCCGGAAACGTTCGCCCCCCTTTCCGATGGAGAGGGGGGCGAACTATTTCAACTACTCCACGCTGTCGACGCGCGTATAAACGGAATAGCGCTTACCACGCCGAGGTGTCCGCTGAGCGAACGTGACAGTCCGTCATTCATGACGACTGTCCGGTTGATGCCTGTCTGAGTATGTCTCATATGTCCGATTTTCGAAACTTACCGACCGTTCATGTGACCTAATTGAGATCGGCAGTGGTCACTTTCGTGTCCGTGCGTGACACATAGTGGGTGCAGTCAGGCTCGGGTCAAGGGTTAACGCGCAGGGGTGCGCGCCGAAACCACGAGCGCGGACGGCACGGCGGACCGGACCAACCGCCCGCGGTGCTCTCCTCGTTGGAAAGTCGAATTCAGGAGGCATCCCCCCATGCGTGGTGCAACCCAGACCAAGTGGCTCGTCGCGGCGACCGCGATCGCCCTCGCGGCGACCGCCTGCAGCACCAGCTCGAAGAGCGACGACAAGGCCGCCTCCGGCGGCGGCTCGATCGCCGTCCAGCTCGGTGAGCCGCAGCACGGCCTGGTCCCGCAGAACACCGCGGAGTCCGAGGGTGCCGAGGTCCTGAACGCGCTGTTCGCCGGCCTGGTCGAGTACGACAACAAGACCAACGAGCCGAAGCTGCGCGTCGCCGAGTCGATCGAGTCCCCGGACAGCAAGGTCTGGACGATCAAGCTGAAGGACGGCTACACCTTCCACAACGGTGAGAAGGTCACCGCCCAGTCCTTCGTGGACGCCTGGAACTGGGGCGCCAACCAGGACAACGCGGCCGAGGGCCTGCCGTTCTTCGCCAAGATCGACGGCTCCGCCGACCTCGCCCCGGGCAAGGACAAGAAGCCGGCCACCGACAAGCTCAAGGGCCTGCAGGTCGTCGACGACAAGACCTTCACGGTCACCCTGACCAACCCGTTCTCCCAGTTCAAGACCATGCTGGGCTACAACGCCTTCTACCCGCTGCCGAAGGCCTTCTTCAGCGACCCGAAGTCCTTCGAAGAGGCCCCCATCGGCAACGGCCCGTTCCAGATGGACGGCAAGTGGGAGCACAACAAGCAGATCAAGGTCAAGCGCTTCGACAACTTCCCGGCCGCTGACGGCAAGGCGAAGCTGCAGAGCGTCACCTTCCGGATCTACGACAACCTGGACACCGCGTACAACGACCTGCGCGCCGACAACATCCAGGCCACGGACAAGCTCCCGATCTCGGCCATGGGTACCGTCAAGGGCGAGTTCGGCGACCGCTACATCTACAAGCCGGAGTCGGGCGTCGGCTACATCGGCTTCCCGATCTCGACCAACCCGGCCGCCTACGGCAAGCCGGAGATCCGCAAGGCGATCTCGATGGCGATCGACCGGGAGTCGATCACCAAGACGATCTTCTCGGGCACCCGCGTCCCGGCCGACGACTTCATCAACCCGCTGATCCCGGGTTACCGCAAGGGCGCCATGGGCGACGCGGCCAAGTACGACCCGGCCAAGGCCAAGCAGCTGTTCGACACCGCCGGCGGTGTCCCGAACAACACCATCGAGCTGGGCTACAACGCCGACGGCGGCCACAAGGAGTGGATCGAGGCCGTCGCCAACCAGCTGAAGAAGAACCTCGGCGTCGAGGTCACCACCAAGCCGTTCGAGAAGTTCGGCAAGATCCTGGACGCGCTGGGCGACAAGCAGTACTCGGGCGCCTTCCGCATGGCCTGGTCGATGGACTACCCGTCGATCGAGAACTACGAGCGCCCGATCTTCTCCAAGGTCGCGATCGAGAACGGCTCGAACTACGGCGGTTACGTCAACGAGCAGTTCGAGTCGCTCCTGGACCAGGCGGACCAGGCGAAGAGCCCGGAGGAGGGCCTGAAGCTGTACCAGCAGGCCGACGACGTCCTGATCCAGGACCTGCCGTACATCCCGGTGTACACCTACATGTCCTCCGCCGCGTACTCCAAGAAGATCAAGAACTTCGACACCGACGCCCAGGGCCGCATGAACCTGGACGAGGTCGAGCTCGCCGGCTGATCTGAGACGCAGACGATAGGGGGCGGGTGGAGTCCGGACCACAGTCCGGCTCCCCCCGCCTCCCTTCCTTGTCCGAAAGTGTGGAGGTCTAATGGGCCGCTATGTGATCCGCCGACTGATACAGGCGATCCCTGTCCTTATCGGCGCGACGCTGCTGATTTACGCGTTGGTCCACTACCTGCCCGGTGACCCGGTGCAGGCGCTGGCCGGCGAGAAGCGAGCCGACCCGATCGTCGCGGACATGATCCGCGAGAAGTACCACCTGAACGACCCGTTCCTCGTTCAGTACTGGAACTACATCACCGGCGTCTTCCAGGGTGACCTGGGCGAGAGCCTGACCGGTCGCCCGGTGAGCGAAATGATCGGGGACGCCTTCCCGTACACCGTCAACCTCGCCCTGGTGGCCTTTGTCATCGAGGCGGTCGTCGGTGTCGCGGCCGGTGTCATGGCGGCCCTGCGCAAGGGGAAGTTCCTGGACCAGCTGGTCCTCATCAGCACGCTGCTGGTCATCTCGATCCCGGTCTTCGTCACCGGCTTCGTGCTGCAGCTCGTGCTCGGCGTCAAGTTGAAGAACGACTACGGCATCGAGATCTTCTCGGTCTCCTTCAACGAGGAGGACGGTCTGCGCGCGTACCTGCTGCCGGCCTTCGTCCTCGCCTCGATGTCGCTCGCGTACGTCGCCCGCCTGACCCGCACCAGCCTGATGGAGACCATGCGCGCGGACTACGTCCGCACCGCGGTCGCCAAGGGCCTGAAGCGGCGCCGGGTCATCGGCCGTCACGCGCTGCGCAACGCGCTGATCCCGATCGTCACCTTCCTGGGCGCCGACCTCGGCGGTCTGATGGGTGGCGCGGTCATCACCGAGAGGATCTTCAACATCCACGGCATCGGCGGCCTGCTCGCCCAGTCCGTGTACCAGAAGCAGGGCACGATCATCGTCGGCGTGGTCACGCTGCTGGTGCTGATCTACCTGGTCACCACCCTGCTCGTGGACCTGCTGTACGCCGTGCTCGACCCGAGGATCCGCTATGAGTGACACCATCACCAAGGGCACCGAGGCCCCTTCCGACGACAACGGCCCGAAGGGCGCGGCGAAGGCCCAGAAGCCCGAGCGCGTCGCGAGCCTCTGGTCGGACGCGCTGCGCGACCTGCGGCGCAACCCGGTCTTCATCATCGGCGCGGTGCTGGTGTTCTGCCTGCTGGTCATCTCCGCGGTGCCGCAGCTGTTCACCGACGGCAGCCCGTTCGAGGGCGGCGCCTGCGACCTGGCCAACTCGCTCAAGCGTCCGAGTGCCGACCACTGGTTCGGCTTCGACGTCCAGGGCTGCGACATCTACACCCGCACCATCTGGGGTGCCCGCAACTCGGTCACCGTCGGTGTGCTGACCACCCTCACGGTCACCGTGGTGGGCTCCCTGCTCGGCCTGCTGGCCGGCTGGAAGGGCGGGATCGTCGACTCGATCCTGTCCCGCTTCACCGAGATCTTCTTCTCGATCCCGCTGCTGCTCGGCGGCATGCTGATCATGTCGATGCTCGGCACCGGCAACGCCTACACCGTCTCGCTGGTCATGGCCGTCCTCGGCTGGCCGCAGATCTTCCGCATCATGCGCGCCTCGGTGCTGGCCAACAAGAACAACGACTACGTGATGGCGGCCCGCGCCCTGGGCGCCGGCTCCGGCCGGATCACCTTCCGGCACATCCTGCCGAACGCCATCGCGCCGGTCATCGTCGTCGCCGCGATCTCCCTGGGCGTCTACATCGGCGCCGAGGCCGCGCTGTCCTACCTGGGCATCGGCGTCCAGCCCCCGCAGATCTCCTGGGGCCTGATGATCAGCGACGCCCAGCCCCGGTTCCTGAACGCCCCGCACGTCCTGCTCTTCCCGGCCGCCGTGCTGAGCGTCACCGTGCTGGCCTTCATCATGCTCGGCGACGCGGTCCGCGACGCCCTCGACCCGAAGCTCCGCTGAGAGAAGAGGTGACGACCCGATGACCACCGTGATCGAGAAGAACCAGAAGAACGGCCGCCTCGAGGTTGGCACCCCGCTGCTGGAGGTCAAGGACCTCCACGTGGAGTTCCACACCCGGGACGGCGTCGCCAAGGCCGTGAACGGCGTCAACTACTCCGTGGCCGCCGGTGAGACCCTGGCGGTGCTCGGCGAGTCCGGCTCCGGCAAGTCGGTGACCGCCCAGACCATCATGGGCATCCTCGACATGCCGCCCGGCAAGATCAGCCAGGGCCAGATCCTCTTCCGCGGGCAGGACATGCTCGCGATGAAGGAGGAGGAGCGCCGGCAGATCCGCGGCCAGAAGATCGCGATGATCTTCCAGGACGCGCTCTCCTCGCTGAACCCGGTGATGACCGTCGGCGCCCAGCTCGGCGAGATGTTCCGGGTGCACCGCGGGGCCTCCAAGAAGGAGGCCCGGGAGAAGGCGATCGAGCTGATGGAGCGGGTGCGCATCCCCGCCGCCAAGCAGCGCGTCGGCGACTACCCGCACCAGTTCTCCGGCGGTATGCGCCAGCGCATCATGATCGCCATGGCGCTCTCCATGGAGCCCGACCTGATCATCGCGGACGAGCCCACCACCGCCCTGGACGTCACCGTCCAGGCCCAGGTGATGGACCTCCTCGCGGAGCTCCAGGACGAGTACAACATGGGCCTGATCCTGATCACCCACGACCTCGGCGTGGTCGCCGACGTCGCGGACAAGATCGCCGTGATGTACGCGGGCCGGATCGTCGAGACCGCCCCGGTGCACCAGCTGTACGCCAACCCGGCGCACCCGTACACCAAGGGCCTGCTCCGCTCCATCCCGCGCCTGGACCAGAAGGGCCAGGAGCTGTACGCGATCAAGGGCCTGCCCCCGAACCTGCTGAAGGTCCCGGCCGGCTGCGCGTTCAACCCCCGCTGTGACGTCGCCACCGACCTGTGCCGCACGGAGATCCCGAAGCTGCACCAGGTGACCGACAAGGACGGCAAGGAGCTCACCGGCCGCCGCAGCGCGTGCCACCTCTGGAAGGAGACCCTCCATGGCTGAGCCCATCCTGGAGGTCAAGGACCTGGTCAAGCACTACCCGCTGACCCAGGGCATCCTGTTCAAGAAGCAGGTCGGCGCCGTCAAGGCCGTCGACGGCGTCTCCTTCGAGCTGGCGAAGGGCGAGACGCTCGGCATCGTCGGCGAGTCGGGCTGCGGCAAGTCGACGCTGGCCAAGGTCCTGATGAACCTGGAGCGGGCCACCTCCGGCCAGGTCCTGTTCAAGGGCGAGGACATCTCCAAGCTGTCCGGCCCGGCCCTCAAGGCCGTCCGCCGGAACATCCAGATGGTGTTCCAGGACCCGTACACCTCGCTCAACCCGCGCATGACGGTCGGCGACATCATCGGCGAGCCCTTCGAGATCCACCCCGAGGTGGCTCCCAAGGGCGACCGCCGCAAGGCCGTCCAGGACCTGCTGGACGTCGTCGGCCTCAACCCGGAGTACATCAACCGGTACCCGCACCAGTTCTCCGGCGGTCAGCGCCAGCGCATCGGCATCGCCCGCGGCCTCGCGCTCAAGCCGGAGATCATCATCTGCGACGAGCCGGTCTCCGCGCTGGACGTGTCCGTCCAGGCGCAGGTGATCAACCTGCTGGAGCAGCTGCAGAACGACTTCGAGCTCTCCTACATGTTCATCGCGCACGACCTCTCCATCGTCCGGCACATCTCCGACCGCGTCGGCGTGATGTACCTGGGCAAGCTGGTCGAGATCGGCTCGGACGAGGAGATCTACGAGAACGCCACCCACCCGTACACCCAGGCGCTGCTCTCCGCGGTGCCGGTGCCGGACCCGGAGGCTCGCGCCAACCGCGACCGGATCATCCTGACCGGCGACATCCCGTCGCCGGCCAACCCGCCGTCCGGCTGCCGCTTCCGCACCCGCTGCTGGAAGGCGGAGGAGCGCTGCTCGACCGAGGTCCCGCTGCTCGCGGTGCCCGAGGTGCTGAGCGGCCCGGCCAAGCACCAGTCGGCGTGCCACTTCGCCGCCGTCCGGGAGACCGCCGCGGTCTGACCGCCCGTTCGTTCCCGCCCGGAGGGGCCCGCTGCCGTTCGCGGCGCGGGCCCCTCCGGCGTTCGCGCGCCCGGTCCGGCGGGGCGTCAACCGCCGTCCGCGCCGCGCACCCGTCCGGGGGTACCCCGCTCGCGCCGCCGGGCGGCCGCGCTTCTCATGGGGTGTGATGCGTCACACACCTTGAGGAGGGACCTCCATGCCCGTGGCCACCCGTGCTCGATGGGTCCTCGCCGCAGCGACGTCCGTGGCCCTGGTGGCCGGCGGATGCAGCAGCAGCGACGACGGCGGCAGCAGCGGTTCGTCGGACAGCAGCAAGACCTTCAGTTACCAGAGCAGCGAACCGCAGAACCCGCTGCAGCCGGCCAACGCCAACGAGACCGGTGGCGGGCGCATCATCCAGAACCTGTTCAAGGGCCTGGTCGACTACGACCCCTCGAACGCGAAGATCCGGATGCAGGTCGCGGACACGATCGAGACCAGCGACTCGCAGACCTTCACCATCACGCTGAAGGACGGCTGGAAGTTCCACGACGGCACGCCGGTGCACGCCAAGAACTTCGTGGACGCCTGGAACTGGGGCGCGACCACCGCCAACAACCAGATCAACAGCTCCTGGTTCTCCGACATCGAGGGCTACCAGGACGTCCACCCGGCGAGCGGCCAGCCGACCTCGGACAAGATGTCCGGGCTGACCGTCGTGGACGACCTGCACTTCACCGTCAAGCTGAGCGGCAAGGTCTCGTACTTCGAGTACAAGCTCGGCTACATCGCCTTCTCCCCGCTGCCGGACGCCTTCTTCGGCGACCCCGCCGGGTACGGGCAGAAGCCGGTCGGCAACGGCCCCTACCAGTTCGTCAGCTGGGACCACAACCAGCAGCTGACCACGAAGGCCTTCCCGGACTACCAGGGCGTCGACAAGCCGAAGAACGGCGGCGTCGTCTTCAAGATGTACAGCACCGCCGAGGCCGCCTACGCCGACCTGCAGTCCAACAACCTGGACGTGATGGACCAGGTGCCGCCCTCCGCCCTGGCCACCTACAAGGCCGACCTCGGGGACCGGGCGGTCGACGAGCCGCAGGGCGCCATCCAGAACATCGGCTTCACGCTCTACCAGGCCGACTGGGCCTCCCCGGACAAGGCGAAGGTCCGCCAGGGCCTGTCGATGGCGATCGACCGCGACACCATCACCAAGACGGTGCTGCAGGGCTCGCGCAAGCCGGCCACCGCCTGGGTGGCCGAGGGCGTCGAGGGCTACAAGGACGGCCAGTGCGGCGAGTTCTGCACCTTCGACGCGGCCAAGGCGAAGCAGCTGATCACCGAGGGCGGCGGCGTCCCCGGCAACCGGCTGACCATCACCTACAACGCGGACGGCGGCCACAAGGAGTGGGTCGACGCGGTCTGCAACTCGATCCGGCAGAGCACCGGCGTGGACTGCGTGGGCGACCCGAAGCCGGACTTCAAGACCGCCCGCGCCGCGATCACCGGCCACCAGATCGACGGCGCCTTCCGCACCGGCTGGGTCCAGGACTACCCGCTGAACGCCAACTTCCTCGCCGACGTGTACCGCACCGGCGCAGCGTCCAACGACTTCGGCTACAGCAACCCGCAGTTCGACCAGCTCGCCACCCAGGCCGACCAGGCCGCCAGCGTCGCCGACTCGGTGACCGGCTACCAGCAGGCCGAGGCCGTGCTGCCCAGCGGCATGCCGGCGATCCCGCTCTGGTACTACCGCACGACCTCGGGCTACTCCACCAAGGTCCAGAACGTGAAGTTCGACTCCTTCGGCAACCCGGCCTGGACCCAGGTCGAGGTCATCGGCTGACGAGTTCCCCGCGCAGGCCCCGCCCTTCCCGCACGGAGGGCGGGGCCCCGGGCACTCGACCACATCTCCGGGAAGGAGGCTCGAATGGGCAGTTACGTGCTGCGGCGGGTACTGCAGATGATCCCGGTGTTCTTCGGCACCACGCTGCTGATCTTCCTGATGGTCTACACACTGCCGGGCGACCCGGTCTCGGCGCTGTTCGGGGAGAAGGCCGCGGACCCCGCCGTGGTGGCCAGCATCAAGCACAAGTACTACCTCGACCAGCCGATCTGGAAGCAGTACCTGCACTACATGGGGAACCTCTTCCAGGGGGACTTCGGCACCAGCTTCACCGGCCGTCCGGTCTCCGACATCATGGCGGACGCCTTCCCGGTCACCATCCGGCTGGCCCTGCTGGCCTTCGTCTTCGAGATGGTCTTCGGCCTGCTGCTGGGCCTGGTCTCCGGGCTGAAGCGGGGCAGTGTGCGGGACACCCTGGTGCTGATCCTCACCCTGCTGGTGATCTCCATCCCGGTCTTCGTCCTGGCGTACATCGCCCAGACGGTCTTCGCCACCAACCTGGGCTGGGTGACCCCGACGGTCCAGGACTCCAAGGACCTCTCGCAGCTGATCCTCCCGGCGATCGTGCTGGGATCGCTGTCGCTCGCGTACGTCGCCCGGCTGACCCGGACCTCCATCGGCGAGAACCTGCGGGCCGACTACATGCGCACCGCGGTGGCCAAGGGCCTGCCCCGGCGCACCATCGTCACCCGCCACCTGCTGCGCAACTCGCTGATCCCGGTGGTCACCTTCCTCGGCACCGACCTCGGCGCGCTGATGGGCGGCGCGATCGTCACCGAGGGCATCTTCAACGTCCAGGGCGTCGGCAACGTCCTCTACCGGGCGATCAACCAGAAGGAGGGGCCGACGGTGGTCGGCATCGTCACCGTGCTGGTGATCGTCTACCTGGTGGCCTCCCTCGTCGTCGACCTGCTCTACGCGGTCCTGGACCCGAGGATCCGCTATGCCTGACATCCACGACGAGAGCTCCTACGAGCCGCATCCCAAGCCGGGGGTCGACCATTTGGACTACGCCGGCGAGCAGGGCATGGCGGTCGAGCAGGAGACCCTGGTCGAGCCCGACCCGGAGAAGCGGGAAGAGGCCCGCAGCCTCTGGGGCGACGCCTGGCGCGACCTGCGGCGGCGGCCGATCTTCCTGATCTCGGCGGTGCTGATCCTGCTGCTGATCGTGATGGCGATCTTCCCCGGGGCGTTCACCGACGCCGACCCGCGCAAGGCCGACCTGGTCAACAACTACCTCCGCCGGCCGGACTGGACGGACTTCTTCGGCGCGGGCTGGTTCGGCTACGACGGCCAGGGCCGCTCCATCTACGCCCGGGTGGTGTACGGCGCCCGGGCCTCGATCACCGTCGGCATCTTCGTGACCGCCACGGTCACCCTGCTCGGCGGGCTGACCGGCATGGTGGCCGGCTACTTCGGCGGCACCGTGGACGCGGTGCTCTCCCGGATCGTCGACATCTTCTTCGGCATCCCGCTGCTGCTGGGCGCGCTGGTGCTGCTGAACGCCTTCTCCACCCGCACGGTGTGGACCGTGGTGGTCGCGCTGGGCGTGCTGGGCTGGACCCAGATCGCCCGCGTCATGCGCGGCGCGGTGCTGACGGTCAAGCAGTCCGACTTCGTGGTGGCCGGGAGGGCGCTCGGCGCCGGCACCGGACGGCTGATGCTGCGGCACATCCTGCCGAACTCGGTCGCCCCGGTGATCGTGGTGGCGACCATCGCGCTGGGCGGCTACATCGCCACCGAGGCGACGCTGAGCTTCCTCGGCATCGGCCTGCAGGACCCGACCATCTCCTGGGGCATCGACATCTCCTCCGCCCAGAAGGTGATCCGGACCGCCCCGTACGTGCTGTTCTTCCCGGCCGCGGCGCTCTCCATCACCGTGCTGGCCTTCATCATGCTGGGCGACGCGGTGCGCGACGCCCTCGACCCGAAGCTGCGCTGAGCGAGGGGACGCATCATGACCACAGCAGTCGATCCCGGCAAGGACCGGCGGGAGGCGCCCTACGAGGGCCCGCTGCTCGACGTGCGCGACCTGCACGTCGAGTTCGTCACCCGGGACGGGGTGGCCAAGGCGGTCAACGGGGTCAACTACAGCGTCCGGGCCGGGGAGACGCTGGCGGTGCTCGGCGAGTCCGGCTCCGGCAAGTCGGTGACCGCGCAGGCGATCATGGGCATCCTGGACATGCCGCCGGCCCGCATCCCCCGGGGCGAGATCCGCTTCCGGGGCCAGGACATGCTGGTGATGGACAAGGAGCAGCGGCGCAAGGTGCGCGGCCAGAAGATCGCGATGATCTTCCAGGACGCGCTCTCCTCGCTCAACCCGGTGCTGACGGTGGGCTTCCAGCTCGGCGAGATGTTCCGCGCCCACCATGGCACCTCCCGCAAGGCGGCCAAGGAGAAGGCCGTCGAGCTGATGGAGCGGGTGCGCATCCCGGCCGCCAGGCAGCGGGTGAATGACTATCCGCACCAGTTCTCCGGGGGCATGCGCCAGCGCATCATGATCGCCATGGCGCTGGCCCTGGAGCCGGACCTGATCATCGCGGACGAGCCCACCACCGCCCTGGACGTCACCGTGCAGGCCCAGGTGATGGACCTGCTCGCGGAGCTGCAGACCGAGTACCACATGGGGCTGATCCTGATCACCCACGACCTGGGCGTGGTCGCCGACGTCGCGGACAAGATCGCGGTGATGTACGCGGGCCGGATCGTGGAGACGGCGCCCGTGCACGAGCTCTACGCGCGCCCGGCGCACCCGTACACCCGGGGCCTGCTGGACTCCATCCCGCGCCTGGACCAGAAGGGCCAGGAGCTGTACGCGATCAAGGGCCTGCCGCCCAACCTGCTGCGGATCCCGCCGGGCTGCGCGTTCAACCCGCGCTGTCCGCGCGCCCAGGACATCTGCCGGCGGGAGGTGCCGGAGCTGTTCCCGGTCACCGAGGACGACGGCACCGAGCTGGCCGGGCGGGGCAGCGCCTGCTTCTTCTGGAAGGAGACCCTCCATGACCGCTGACGGGGCCGGTGCGGTCGAGGCGCCGGAGGAGGCCGCCTTCGAGCAGGAGGTGGCGCGCGGCGAGCCGATCCTCGAAGTCCGCGACCTGGTCAAGTACTTCCCGCTGACCAGGGGCGTGCTGTTCAAGAAGCAGGTCGGCGCCGTCAAGGCCGTCGACGGCGTCTCCTTCGACCTGATGCAGGGGGAGACGCTGGGCATCGTCGGTGAGTCGGGCTGCGGCAAGTCGACGCTGGCCAAGGTCCTGATGAACCTGGAGCCGGCCACCGGCGGCTCGGTGCGCTACAAGGGGGAGGAGATCTCGCGGCTGACCGGGGCGGGGCTGAAGGCGGTGCGCCGGAACATCCAGATGGTGTTCCAGGACCCGTACACCTCGCTCAACCCGCGGATGACGGTCGGCGACATCATCGGCGAGCCCTTCGAGATCCATCCGGAGGTGGCTCCCAAGGGCGACCGGCGCAAGGCCGTCCAGGACCTGCTGGACGTCGTCGGCCTCAACCCGGAGTACATCAACCGGTACCCGCACCAGTTCTCCGGCGGTCAGCGCCAGCGCATCGGCATCGCCCGCGGCCTCGCGCTCAAGCCGGAGATCATCATCTGCGACGAGCCGGTCTCCGCGCTGGACGTGTCCGTCCAGGCGCAGGTGATCAACCTGCTGGAGCAGCTGCAGAGCGAGTTCAACCTCTCGTACATGTTCATCGCGCACGACCTCTCGATCGTCCGGCACATCTCCGACCGGGTCGGCGTGATGTACCTGGGCAAGCTGGTGGAGATCGGCAGCGACCGGGAGATCTACGACCACGCCACGCATCCGTACACCCAGGCGCTGCTCTCCGCGGTGCCGGTGCCGGACCCGACGGCGCGCGCGAACCGGGACCGGATCGTGCTGGTCGGTGACGTGCCCTCGCCGGCCAACCCGCCGTCCGGCTGCCGCTTCCGCACCCGCTGCTGGAAGGCGCAGGAGAAGTGCGCGGTGGAGGTGCCGCTGCTGGCGGTGCCGGGCTGGCTGAGCGGGGCGGCCGCGCACGAGTCGGCCTGCCACTTCGCGGCCGAGCGCGACCAGGACCTGGGCGGAGCGGCCCGAAGCGGACCGGCGGGGGAACCGGACGGGCCGGGGGGTGCGGGGGAGCCGGACGGACCGGGGGAGCCGGGCGGGCCGGAAAGCGGTTGACACCGGGGCACGGCCCCGTCGGCGGAGCGCGTCCTCCTCAGGGAGGGCGCGCTCCGCCGTTGTCCGCCCGCCGACCTGCGGCAATTCCGGCCCGTCGCGCCGGCCGGCCGCCGAAATAGATCATTACGCTTCGTAAAGATTCGAATACCGGTGTTTTCGGTTCGCTATTCGGAAAGCGGACCTTATGATTCCGCACGCGATATGGCGGAATTTGCCGAGTATTGTCACGGGTTGGCCCCGGCCCGTAATTGAATAGATATGTGACGGCGATTCCACGGAGGGGGTCGGTTGATCGATAGTTGCTCTGCGCGTATCAGTGGTCACCTCGCCGGCTGTGCGGATCGGCCCTGAGATGTCGACCCCCGCCGTACCCGGCACACCGAGTGGCGGGGCGCCGTTCGTTCGTAAGCCCCTAAATCGAGGAGCAGTTGAATGAGGCTCACCAAGACGATGCGCTGGACCGCCCTGGCGGCTTGTACCGCGCTCGCGATCTCCGCGTGCAGCACCGGCAGCGACAAGAAGTCCTCGGACGGGGCGAACGGGTCGGGCAAGAAGGGCGGCTCGATCAGCATCGAGTCGGGTGAGCCGCAGCACGGGCTGGTCCCGCAGAACACCGCGGAGTCCGAGGGCGCCCAGGTGCTCGCGCAGCTCTTCGCCGGCCTGGTGGAGTACGACCGCAAGACCAACGAGCCGGGGCTGCGCGTCGCCGAGTCGATCGAGTCCCCGGACAGCAAGGTCTGGACGATCAAGCTGAAGGACGGCTACACCTTCCACAACGGTGAGAAGGTCACCGCCCAGTCCTTCGTGGACGCCTGGAACTGGGGCGCCAACCAGGACAACGCGGCCGAGGGCCTGCCCTTCTTCTCCAAGATCGAGGGCGCCGAGGAGCTCGCCCCGGGCAAGGACAAGAAGCCGGCCACCGACAAGCTCAAGGGCCTCAAGGTCGTCGACGACAAGACCTTCACGGTTACCCTCGCCGCGCCGTTCTCGCAGTTCAAGATCATGCTGGGCTACACCGCGTTCTACCCGCTGCCGAAGGCCTTCTTCCAGGACCGGAAGGCTTTCGAGGAGGCCCCGGTCGGAAACGGGCCGTTCCAGATGGACGGCAAGTGGCAGCACAACCAGCAGATCGTGATCAAGCGCTACGAGAACTTCCCGGAGTCGGACGGAAAGGCCAAGCTGGATTCCGTCACCTTCAAGATTTACGACAAGCTGGAAACGGCCTACAACGATCTCCGGGCCAACAACATCCAGATCACCAACAAGCTCCCGATCTCGGCGATGGCGACCGTCGCCCAGGAATTCGGTGACCGCTACATCTACAAGCCGGAGTCGGGCGTCGGCTTCATCGGCTTCCCGATCGCCACCAACCCGGCCGCCTACGGCAAGCCGGAGATCCGCAAGGCGATCTCGATGGCGATCGACCGCGAGTCGATCACCAAGCAGATCTTCTCGGGCACCCGCATCCCGGCCGACGACTTCATCAGCCCGATCATCCCGGGCTACCGCAAGGGTGCCATGGGCGACGCGGCCAAGTACGACCCGGCCAAGGCCAAGCAGCTGTTCGACACCGCCGGCGGCGTGCCGAACAACACCGTCGAGCTGGGCTACAACGCCGACGGCGGCCACAAGGAGTGGATCGAGGCGGTCGGCAACCAGCTGAAGAAGAACCTCGGCGTCGAGGTCACCTTCAAGCCCTTCGAGAAGTTCGGCAAGATCCTCGACGAGCTGGGCGCCAAGCAGTACTCCGGGGCCTTCCGGATGGCCTGGCAGATGGACTACCCGTCGATGGAGAACTACCTGCGGCCGATCTTCTCCAAGGTCGCGATCGAGAACGGCTCGAACTACGGCGGCTACGTCAACGAGCAGTTCGAGTCGGTGCTCTCGCAGGCCGACCAGGCGAAGAGCCAGGAGGAGGGCCTGAAGCTGTACCAGCAGGCCGACGACATCCTGATCAAGGACCTGCCGTACATCCCGGTCTACACCTACATGACCTCCGCCGCCTACACCAAGACCGTCAAGAACGTGGTCGTCGACGCCCAGAACCGCATCGACCTGGCCAACGTCGAGCTGGCCTGACCGTCCCCCAGTCCGACCGGTGCGCCCTGACGGGCGGCGCGGGCAACCTCCGTGCCGCCCGGCACCGGCGTGCCCCGATCACGAGGAGACCGCATGGGCCGCTATGTGGTCCGCCGGATCATCCAGGCCATACCTGTGATCCTCGGCGCGACATTCCTGATCTACGCACTGGTCTTCCTGCTGCCTGGCGACCCCATCACGGCACTGGCCGGTGAGAAGAGGCAGGACCCTGCCGTCGTCCAGGTCCTGCGGGACCGCTACCACCTGGACGACCCGTTCTTCATCCAGTACTGGGACTACCTGACCGGCCTGTTCAAGGGCGACTTCGGCGAGGACTACCGCGGCAACCAGGTCGTCGACGTGATGCGGCGGGCCTTCCCCTACACCATCAACCTGGCGCTCACCGCGCTGGCCATCGAGATGGTGGTCGGTGTCACCGCCGGCGTGGTCGCCGCCCTGCGGCGCGGCAAGTTCATCGACAACGTGGTGCTGATCTCGACCCTGATGGTCATCTCGATCCCGGTCTTCGTGATCGGCTTCGTCCTCCAACTGCTCCTCGGGGTGAAGCTCAACACCGACTACGGCATCGACTTCTTCCCGGTCTCCTTCAACGAGGAGGCCGGATTCCGGTCCTACCTGCTGCCCGGCTACGTCCTCGCCTCGACCTCCCTGGCGTACGTCGCCCGGCTCACCCGGACCAGCCTGATCGAGGTCATGCGGGCGGACTACGTCCGGACGGCGGTCGCCAAGGGTCTCAGCCCGCTGCGGGTGGTGGTCCGGCACGGGCTGCGCAACGCGCTCATCCCGATCGTCACCTTCCTGGGCATGGACCTCGGCGGCCTGATGGGCGGTGCGGTCATCACCGAGGGCATCTTCAACATCCCCGGCGTCGGGCATCAGCTGTTCCAGTCCGTCTACCTGCGGGAACGCACCATCATCGTGGGCATCGTGAGCGCCCTGGTGATGGTCTACCTGTTCGCCAACCTGGTGGTCGACCTGCTGTACGCCGTCCTGGACCCGAGGATCCGCTATGAGTGAGCCGACGAAGAGCGAGAACGCGCGCGTGGCGATCCCCGGGCAGTCCGGCGGCGGCACGGCCGCGGGCGGCAAGGGCACCGGCCGGGGCGAGGGCGGCGACGGGGGCAAGGGCGGAAGGAGCGGCAAGGGCGGCAAGGACGGCGAGCGGGTCGCCAGCCTCTGGAGCGACGCCTGGGCGGACCTGCGCCGCAGCCCGCTGTTCCTGATCGGCGGGTTCCTGGTGCTGTTCATGGTGCTGCTCGCCGTCGTCCCGCAGCTGTTCACCGATGCCGACCCGCGGGCCGGCGGCTTCTGCAACCTGGCCGACTCGCTGAAGCGGCCCAGCCTCGACCACTGGTTCGGCTTCGACGTCCAGGGCTGCGACATCTACACCCGCACCGTCTGGGGCGCCCGCAACTCGATCATCGTCGGCCTGGTCACCACCACCCTGGTGGTCCTGGTCGGCGGCACGATGGGCCTGTGGGCCGGCTGGATAGGCGGCTTCGGCGACAGCGTGCTCTCCCGCGTCACCGAGATCTTCTTCGCCATCCCGCTGCTGCTCGGCGGCATGCTGATCATGTCCACCTGGGGCAAGGGCAACGCCTGGACGGTCTCCGCGGTGATGGCCGTGCTCGGCTGGCCGCAGATCTACCGGCTGATGCGCTCGGCGGTGCTGGCCAACAAGCACAACGACTACGTGGTGGCGGCCCGGGCGCTCGGCGCCGGCACCGGGCGGATCGTCAGCCGGCACATCCTGCCGAACGCCGTCGCCCCGGTGATCGTGGTCTCCACCATCAACCTGGGCGTCTACATCGGCGCCGAGGCCGCGCTGTCCTACCTGGGCATCGGCATCCAGTCCCCGGCGATCTCCTGGGGCCTGATGATCAGCGACGCCCAGGCCCGCTTCCTGAGCGCCCCGCACGTGCTGCTCTTCCCGGCCGCCGTGCTGAGCATCACCGTGCTGGCGTTCATCATGCTCGGCGACGCGGTGCGCGACGCCCTCGACCCGAAGCTGCGCTGAGGAGGGCCGCGGACCATGACTGACATGACCCAACCGGCGAAGAAGGACGGCACGGGCGCCGGCCGGGGCGCCGTGGAGGTGCCGGCGGCGCGCCGGGAGAGCCTGGTACCCGGTACGCCGCTGCTGGAGGTCGACGACCTGCACATCGAGTTCCACACCCGGGACGGCGTCGCCAAGGCCGTCAACGGGGTGAGCTACTCGGTGTCGGCGGGGGAGACCCTGGCGGTGCTCGGCGAGTCCGGCTCCGGCAAGTCGGTGACCGCGCAGGCGATCATGGGCATCCTCGACATGCCCCCGGGGCGGATCACCGCCGGCTCGGTCCGGTTCCGGGGCGAGGACCTGCTCACCATGACCCCCAGGGCCCGGCGGGCGGTGCGCGGACGGAAGATCGCGATGATCTTCCAGGACGCGCTCTCCTCGCTGAACCCGGTGCTCAGCGTCGGCTACCAGCTCGGCGAGATGTTCCGGGTGCACGAGGGAGCCGGCCGCAAGGAGGCCCGGGAGAAGGCCGTCGAGCTGATGGAGCGGGTGCGCATCCCCGCCGCCCGGCAGCGGGTCGACGACTATCCGCACCAGTTCTCCGGGGGCATGCGCCAGCGCATCATGATCGCCATGGCGCTGGCGCTCCAGCCCGACCTGATCATCGCGGACGAGCCCACCACCGCCCTGGACGTCACCGTGCAGGCCCAGGTGATGGACCTGCTGGCCGAACTCCAGGCCGAGTTCAACATGGGCCTGATCCTGATCACCCACGACCTCGGCGTGGTCGCGGACGTCGCCGACAAGATCGCGGTGATGTACGCGGGCCGGATCGTGGAGACCGCGCCCGTGCACGAGCTCTACGCCCGCCCGGCCCACCCGTACACCCGGGGCCTGCTCAACTCGATCCCCCGGCTGGACCAGAAGGGCCAGAGCCTCTACGCCATCCAGGGCCTGCCGCCGAGCCTGCTGCGGATCCCGGACGGCTGCGCGTTCAACCCGCGCTGCGACCGGGCCCAGGACGTCTGCCGCACCGAACTCCCGCGCCTGGTACCGGTGCTGGACGCCCAGGGGGCCGACCTGCCGGGCCGCCGGAGCGCCTGCCACTTCTGGAAGGAGACCCTCCATGGCTGAGCCCATCCTGGAGGTCAAGGAGCTGGTCAAGCACTACCCGCTGACCCAGGGGATCGTCTTCAAGCGGCAGGTCGGCGCGGTCCGGGCGGTGGACGGCGTCTCCTTCGAGCTGGCGAAGGGGGAGACGCTGGGCATCGTCGGTGAGTCGGGCTGCGGCAAGTCGACGCTGGCCAAGGTCCTGATGAACCTGGAGAAGGCGACGTCCGGCCAGGTGCTCTTCAAGGGCGAGGACATCACCCGGCTCTCCGGGGCGGGGCTGAAGGCGGTGCGGCGGAACATCCAGATGGTGTTCCAGGACCCGTACACCTCGCTCAACCCGCGGATGACGGTCGGCGACATCATCGGCGAGCCCTTCGAGATCCATCCGGAGGTGGCTCCCAAGGGCGACCGCCGCAAGGCCGTCCAGGACCTGCTGGACGTCGTCGGCCTCAACCCGGAGTACATCAACCGCTATCCGCACCAGTTCTCCGGCGGCCAGCGCCAGCGCATCGGCATCGCCCGCGGCCTCGCGCTCAAGCCGGAGATCATCATCTGCGACGAGCCGGTCTCCGCGCTGGACGTCTCGGTGCAGGCCCAGGTGATCAACCT
This sequence comes from Kitasatospora sp. NPDC001527, assembly GCF_040298605.1. NCBI lineage: Bacteria > Bacillati > Actinomycetota > Actinomycetes > Kitasatosporales > Streptomycetaceae > Kitasatospora > Kitasatospora sp. NPDC001527. The sequence continues at coordinate 107,469 of NZ_JBEPAM010000011.1, forward strand.
GCTGGAGCAGCTGCAGAACGACTTCCAGCTCTCCTACATGTTCATCGCGCACGACCTCTCGATCGTCCGGCACATCTCCGACCGGGTCGGCGTGATGTACCTCGGCACGATGGTCGAGATCGGGACGGAGGAGGAGATCTACTCCCACCCGACGCACCCGTACACCCAGGCGCTGCTCTCCGCCGTCCCGGTGCCCGACCCGACCGGGCGCGAGCAGCGCGAGCGGATCCTGCTCAGCGGCGACATCCCGTCGCCGGCCAACCCGCCGTCCGGCTGCCGCTTCCGCACCCGCTGCTGGAAGGCGGAGGAGCGCTGCTCGACCGAGGTCCCGCTGCTGGCCGTGCCGGCCGCGCTGAGCGGGGCGGCCGCGCACGAGTCGGCCTGCCACTTCGCCGAGGTGCGGGACGTGATCGGCACGGGCTGATCGCCGGTCACGTCGAGGGGCCCCGGAGTCGCGCGGACTCCGGGGCCCCGGCCGTCCGGCTCCGGCCGGCGGGAGGTCACTTCTGGTAGCCGACGTTCTCCCAGACGATGTCGGACAGGCCCTGGGCGCCGATGTTGGCGAGCTCGGCGCGGGCGCCGAACAGCTGCGGGCGCTGGTAGAGCGGCAGCACCCCGGCCACCTTCCACAGCTCGCCGTCGGCCTGGTTGATGGCCTCGAAGGTGCTGGCCGCGTCGGTCGCCGCGGCCGCCCGGTCGAACGCGGCGTCGACCGCGGGGCTGCCGGTCTGGGAGTGGTTGGTGCCGCCGTTCTGGGCGAAGTTGGTCCGGTTGCCGCTGGCCGGGAACGGCGTGCCGAGCAGCGAGTAGGCGGTGATGTCGAAGTCCCGCCGGTTGACGTACCTGTCGAAGAACTCGTTGGGGTTGGCGGTGACGGTGGTGACCTTGATCCCGACGTCCTTGAGCATCCCGGTGGCGACGGCGGCCTCGTTCTGGGCCTGGGTGACGCCGGCCGGGATGACCATCCGCAGGTTGAGCTCCTTGCCGTCCTTGCGGCGGACGTCGCCGTCGAGCTTCCAGCCGGCCGCGTCGAGCTTGCGGGCCGCCTCGGCCGGGTCGTAGCGGCTGAGGCCGAGGGAGTTGTCCCGGTAGGCGTTCTGGTTGGACACCAGCAGGTGGTTGTTGAGGGTCACGGTGGGCCAGTCGAGCCCGGCCAGGTCGGAGCGGGTGATGGCGTCCCGGTTGATCGCCTGGAAGAGCGCCTGGCGGACGGCCGGGTCGGTGAGCGCGGGGCTGCGGCTGTTCAGCGTGAACTGCCGGAAGTCGGGCCCGCCGGCCCGCCGGACGGCGGCGCCCGGGGTGCTGCGGATCAGCTGGTAGCCGGCCACGTCCGGGCCGTTGTTGAACAGGTCGATCTCGCCCTTGTTGAAGGCGGCGGCCATCGCGTTGGGCAGGATGACGCGGAAGACGATCCGGTCCAGCAGCGGCTTGTCGCCCCACCAGGCCGGGTCGGCGACCAGGGTGACGGTCTGCGCGGCCCGGTCCATCCGCTCCACCTTGAACGGGCCCGCGGTGACCGGGACGGCGTCCAGGTAGGAGGTGTTGAACAGCTCCGGCGTGGCGATCCTACTGGCCGGCAGCAGCGGCGCGTTGGCGGCGCCGTTGAACATCGACTGCCACTCGGAGTACGGCCGCTCGAAGGTCATCACGGCCTGGAAGTCGTCCTTGCCGCGCTCGACCGAGGAGACCTGCTCGAAGCCGGTGCTGCTGGCCGCCCGGTACGCCGGGTCCTTGCCGTTCAGCGCCCGCCAGTTGGCCTCGATGTCGCGCCAGGTGATCGGGGTGCCGTCGGACCAGCGGGCCCTGGGGTTCAGCGTCCAGACCACGACCTGCCGGCCGTCCCGCTGCTCGGCGCGCGCGTCCTGCAGGTAGGCCGGGTTGGGGGTCTGGGTGCCGGCCGCGTCGGAGCGGAAGAAGGTCGGCAGCAGCGGCTTGGTGACGGCGATGGTGGAGGACTCGGCGCCGTCGGTCTGGATCGGCGACCACTGGCTGGAGTACTGGGGAACGGCGATGCGCAGGGTGCCGCCCTGGCGCAGTTCGGCGCGCTCGTGCGGGTTGATGTCGACGGCGGTGAGCTTGGGGCTCTCGACGGCGCTCGGCAGGGCGCGGGCGCCGCCGTCGGAGCCGTCGCCGGGGGCACAGGAACAGAGCGTCAGCGAGAGCGAGACGGCGGTGAGACCGGCGATCAGGGCCGTGCGGCGGTACAGGGGGCGGCCCATGGTGGTTCTCCCGGGACGGATGCGGCGGACGACAGGCGACACATCTTGCTGACCGGGGAGCGCGGTTGTCGAGGGGCGGGCCCGGATCGGGCCCGCCCCGTCGGTAACGGTTCGGTCAGACCGGGAACTTGTAGGTGCGGTCCCGGTCGCCGGTCTTGTCCAGCAGCGCGGTGATCTGGTCCGCGACGTCCTGCGGGGTGATCGGGACGAGCTGGCCGTTCTTCTTGGTCTTCACCTTGTCGAAGCCGCCGGCGGCCAGCTGGCGGCCGAGCGCGTCGAGGTCCCACTTGGGCACGAACTTGCCGTTGGCGTCCGGCACGAGGGTGAGGGCCACGGCGGCGGTCTTCGGGCCGAAGTCGAACTTCTTGGTGCCGGCCGTGATGTGGATCTGGCCGTTCACCGCGGACTTGCCGAGGGTGTCCGCGGCGCCCTGGAGGGCCTGCGCGGAGGTCTTCGGCTGGGCGGCGGTCACCGCCAGCGCGACGGGCTGTTCGGGCTTGCCCGCGGCGCGGTCGCGGTAGGCCGCGTCGACCAGGTCGACGGCGGCGGCGGAGTCCAGCGCCTGCCCGGCCTTGCCGGGGACGACGACGGGCTCGCCGCTCTCGGAGAACTTGACGTAGCCCTCCTGGAGGCCCTGCCCGGTGCCGCCGGCCAGCGCCTCCAGCGCGGACTTGAGCTTGGCCCGGTCGACCTTCACCTCCGGCGGCACCGCCTTCTCGTCGCCCTTGAGCGACTTGAGGACGTCCACCGGGCTGTAGGAGTGCTCGGCGAGCTTGTCGACGGTGGCCGTGGTGTCGAAGGCGAGACCGGCGGCGGTCGGGTCGAGGTCCATGGTCTGCTCGCCGACCTTCAGCTTGACCGGCTGCTGGCCGGCCTTGCCGACGCTCTCGTCGAGCTGGTGGATGGCCTGGTCGCGGCTGCTGCCGCCGATGTCCGTGCCGAGCACCACGGTGCCCTTGGGGACGTCGGACTGGTTCAGCATCAGCCCGGTGCCGTAGGCGGCGGCGCCGAGGAAGCCCAGCCCGACGACGGCGTAGGTGGCGAGCTTGACCAGCTTCTTGGCGGCGCTCGGCTTGGGCTTGGCGGCCGGCGCGGGCTTGGGCGCGGGCTTGGCGGCGGGCTCCGGCCGCTGCGGGCCGGACGGGCCGTCCGCCGCGGGTGCGGTGGCGGCCGGGGCGGCGGGCGCGTCCTCGGGGTGCGGGCGGGCGGTCTGGAAGGGGTCGGCGGGCTCGCCCTGGCGGCCGGGGGCGCCGGGGAAGAGGCCGCCCGGGGCGGCCGGGGCGCCGTGGGCGCCGGCGGCGGGCGGGCGCTGGGCGGCGAACGGGTCGGCACCGGCCGGGGCGCCGGGGAAGAGCCCGGGCTGCGGGGGGCCGCCCGGTGCGGCGGCGCCGGCGGGCGCGCCGGGTATGGGCGCGGCCGGGGCGTCGTCGCGGATCGGGGCGAAGCCGTCGACCGAGGTGTCCTCGGGGCTCGGCGTACCGGGCCCGCCGGGGACCGGGGGCTGCTGGACGGCGAAGGGGTCGGCGGGCGCGAACGGGTCGGCCGGGGCGAACGGGTCGGCCGGGACCGGCGGGGCGAACAGCTCGGTGGTGGTGTCGGCGTAGACGCCGGCCTCGTCGGCGGGCAGCTCCGGCGCCGCGCCGTACGGGGAGGCGGGCACGCCGTTCGGGGGCGGTGCGGGGGCCTGGGCCTGGGCGGGCACCGGGCGGCCGTTGGCGCGGGCCGCACCGGGGGCGGCCGCGGCGGGCCGCCCGGTCTGCGGGCGCTCGGCCTGCGGACGGGCGCCGTTGGCCCGGGCGGCGCCGCGCTGCGGGCCGGCGGGGGCCGGGGCTGCGGCGCCCGCGGCGGCGGCCGGTACCGGGGCGGTGCCCTCGGCGGCCGGGCCCTTCTTCTGGCGCGGGCGGAACCACGCGCCGGTCGACTCCGCCTCGGAGGTGGCCGGCGGGATCTGCCACTCCGGCGGCAGGTTCGGCGGGGTGCCGCGGGTGCCGCCGTCCATCACGCCGAGCACCGGGGAGGCGGGCGCGGCGGAGCGGTGCCGGGGGCCGGCCGGCTCGGCGGCGGGCGCGGGCGTGTCCTCGCCGCCGTCGTCCTCGTTCTTGACGGTGCTGCGGACCACCACCGGCGGGATCGGGCGCGAGCCGGGGATGTTGATCCGGACCCGGGTGGTGAGGGTGGTCTCGGTCTTGGGGCCCTCGTCCTCGCCCTCCGGAGCCGAGCCCTTGGCGGCGCCGGTGCCGCCCGTGCGGTCGCCGCCGGGGAAGCCCGGTGTGCCGTAGGGCGGGGTGCCCGACGGGTAGGCGTCCGGGCCCGTGCGCCGAGGCGTCGGGTGGGCGTTGTCAGATTCGCGGCTGCTCAATGCTGCTCTGCTCCGGGTTCGCGGGCCGGGCCGTCGGGGCGCGACCGCGGTTCGTCGGCGCCGGGCCTGGCGGGCGGCGTCGGGTACGGCGTTCTGCGGCACCACCATACTGGGAAGAACCGACCGGTGAACCGGTTCGGAGAGATCCCGATACGTCCGGTTCCTCCGGTATGAGAGTACGACCGGGCGGTGCTGACTGCCCGTCGTACCCGCCACCGTACGCGGGTGCCCGCCCGGGTCAGCGCGGCGGGCCCGCCACCCCGGGGAACCAGCCGGCGCGGGTCGGCAGGGTGGCGCAGATCACGCCCAGGATCGAGCCGGCGAACAGCCAGGCGAGCGACGTGGCATTGGTCCACAGCACGTTGTCCCCCTCCGGGCGGGGGACCATCACCAGCAGCAGGGCCAGGAACCAGCCGCCCGCCGGGACGGCGGCGCCGAGCCGGGTGCCGGTCACCCGCAGGCCGCCGTAGAAGGTCGCGGCCGTGGCGGCGAGCGCCAGCAGGACCCCCACGGGCGGCCACAGGGCCTGCACGAACGCTCCGCACACCGATACCGCGAAGCCCAGCGGGAAGAGCAGGACATACGCCGCGATCCGTGCGGCGCGCGGCGGCTGGGGCTCCTTCAGCCGCTCGTCGCGGGTGCCGAGGACGGACGCCGCGACGGAGCGGCGCGCGGGGGCGGGCGGGGTCATCGGGCACGCTCCTCGGAGGTCGCGGCGGGGGCGTCGGGGGCGGTGTCCAGGCCGGCGAACAGGTCGTCCTCCGGCAGCCGCGGCCCGGCCTGGCCGCGCACCAGCTGGTAGTACTCGGTGGTGAGCAGGGGCTGGCCCAGGTGGTTGGAGAGCGCGAAGAACGCGCCGGTGGGGTCCACGGTGATCTGGGTGGCGTGCGCGGCCATCGCGGCGGCCTTGCGGCCGGCGTACGCGGTGCCGTCCAGCACGGTGGTGACCAGCTCGTCGTCCACCACCCCGGGCACGTCGGCGGGCTCGGCGACGCCCGGGAACGGCGCCTTCGCGGCGGTCCCGGCCAGGCCCCGCACGATCACCGACCGGGGCACCCGGTTCCAGTAGACCTTGGCGATCCGCCAGGCCGGGCCCAGCTCGGGCCGGTAGGCCGGGTCGGCGGCCAGTTCGTGGGCGCGCATCGCGACCCGGTGCGCCTGGATGTGGTCGGGGTGCCCGTAGCCGCCCTGCTCGTCGTAGGTGACCAGCACCTGCGGGCGCACCTCGCGGACCACCGCCACCAGCCGGCCGGCCGCCTCGTCCACGTCGGCCCGCCAGAAGCAGTCCGGCGCGTCGTTGTCGGGCGCGCCCATCATCCCGGAGTCGCGGTAGCGGCCCGGGCCGCCGAGGAAACGGACGTCGGAGACCCCGAGCGCGGCCATCGCCTCCGTCAGCTCTCCGATCCGGTACGCGCCGAGGGTGTCGTCCCGATCCGCCGTCAGGTGGGCCAGCTCCGGCGGGATCACCTCGCCGCCCTCGCCGAGGGTGCAGGTCACCAGGGTGACGCGGGCGCCCTCGGCGGCGTAGCGGGCCATCGTGGCGCCGTTGTTGATCGACTCGTCGTCGGGGTGCGCGTGCACCAGGAGCAGGCGGCGGCCGGTGGTCGGGGTCATGGGAGGAAGCCTAACGACCGGCGCGCCGGCCCGGTGACCGTACGCCCCGGGTCAGAGCCGCAGGCCGTTGATCATCCCGGCGAGGTTGCTGGTGACCTGGCTGATCGAGGGGGCGATGGAGCTGGACGCCAGGTAGAAGCCGAGCAGCGCGCAGACGATCGCGTGCGCGAGCTTCAGGCCCGAGCGGCGGATCAGCACCACCACGATGACCAGCATCAGCATGGCGGCGGAGATGGACAGGGCCATGGCGGCTCACACTCCTCGGGGCCTGACGATCACTCGGGACCAGTCATACCCGAAGAGTGAGGTCGTCATGACGCTGGGTGAGTCCGCATGCCCCGGGGCACGGTGGCATCCGTGGGGCGCATGGGCCGGTCGGAGGGGGTGCGGGACCCGTCCGGGCGTACTTGCGGCCGATGCTCCGAACGAGTGATCACCATCGGCCCACCCCGGGTCGTAGGGTCTGGTGCCATGACCACCCACACCTCAGCGGACACTTTCCCGAGGCAGTACGCGCGCACCCTGCGCTACACCGTCGGCGCCCCCCGGTCGTTCTCCGTCGCACCCGACGGGTCCCGGGTCGTCTTCCTGCGCTCGTCCTCCGGCAGCGACCGCGCCAACCTGCTCTGGACCCTCGACACCGCCACCGGCGAGGAGCGGATCGCCGCCGACCCGGCCGCGCTGCTCGGCGGCGGCGAGGAGGACCTCTCCCCGGCCGAGAAGGCCCGCCGCGAGCGCAGCCGCGAGGGCTCGGCCGGCATCGTCGGCTACGCCCTGGACGGCGCCGGCCGCACCGCCGCCTTCGCCCTCTCCGGCCGGCTCTTCGTCGCCGACCTGGCCGCCGGCACCGCCACCGAGCTGCCCGCCGAGGGCCCGCTGCTCGACCCCCGTCCCTCCCCGGACGGCACCCACGTCGCGTACGCCACCACCTCCGGCGAGCTGCGGCTCTCCCGGACCGACGGCACCGGCGACCGGGTCCTCGCCGCGCCCGACGGGCCCAACGTGACGTGGGGCCAGGCCGAGTTCATCGCCCAGGAGGAGATGTCCCGCGACCGCGGCTACTGGTGGTCCCCGGACAGCGACCGGCTGCTGGTCGAGCGGGCCGACGACAGCCCGGTCGACCGCTGGTGGATCGCCGACCCGGCCAACCCGGACCGCGAGCCCGCCGAGGTCGCCTACCCGGCCGCCGGCACCGCCGACGCCGAGGTCGGCCTCTGGCTGCTCGGCCTGGACGGCGGCCGCACCGAGGTGGTCTGGGACCGCGCGGCCTTCCCCTACCTGGCCCGGGTGCACTGGTCCAAGGGCGGCGTGCCGCTGCTGCTCGTCCAGTCCCGCGACCAGCGCGTCCAGCAGACCCTCGGCCTGGACGTCGCCACCGGCGCCACCGAGCTGCTGCACGAGGAGCGCGACGACGTCTGGCTGGAGCTGTTCCAGGGCGTCCCCGCCTGGACCCCGGACGGCCGGCTGGTGCGGATCTCCGACGAGTCCGGCGCGCGGTCCCTGGTCGTCGGCGACCAGACCGTCACCGGGCCCGACCTGCACCTGCGCTCGGTGCTCGCGGTCACCGCCGAGGAGGTCTTCTTCACCGCCTCCGGCGGCGCCGCCGAGACCGACCCCGAGCCTGGCTGGATCGCCGTCGGCCGGATCGGCCACGACGGCAAGCGGCTCTCCTGGGAGTCCGCCAACGGCCGCCCGTTCACCTCCGTCACCACCGCCGTGCACGCGGCCGGCATCACCGTGCGGGCCACCGCCGAGCCCGACCTGCCCGGCACCCTGGTACAGGTGGCCCGGGACCTGCCGGAGGGCGTGGTGGTGGACGACGTCGCCGTGATCGCCTCGCACGCCGAGACCCCGGTGATCACCGCCCGTCCGGTGTTCCGCTTCGCCGGCGAGCGCCGCATCCCCGCCGCGGTCTTCCTGCCCACCGGCTACGACCGGGAGCGGGACGGCCTGCTGCCCGTCCTGATGGACCCCTACGGCGGCCCGCACGGCCAGCGCGTCGTCCAGGCGCACAACCCGCACCTCAACTCGCAGTGGTTCGCCGACCAGGGCTTCGCGGTCGTCGTCGCCGACGGCCGGGGCACCCCCGGGCGCGGGCCGGCCTGGGAGAAGTCGATCCACCACGACTTCGCCGGGGCCACCCTGGACGACCAGGTCGACGCGCTGCGGGCGCTCGCCGGGGAGTTCCCGCTCGACCTCGACCGGGTCGCCATCCGCGGCTGGTCCTACGGCGGCTACCTCGCCGCGCTCGCCGTGCTGCGCCGCCCGGACGTCTTCCACGCGGCGGTCGCGGGCGCGCCGGTCACCGACTGGCGGCTGTACGACACCCACTACACCGAGCGCTACCTGGGCCACCCGGCCGAGCACCCCGAGGTGTACGACGGCAACTCGCTGACCGGCTACGCGGCCGGGCTGGAGCGCCCGCTGATGATCATCCACGGCCTCGCGGACGACAACGTGGTGGCCGCGCACACCCTGCGGCTGTCCTCGGCGCTGCTCGCCGCCGGGCGCCCGCACACCGTGCTGCCGCTCTCCGGCGTCACCCACATGACGCCGCAGGAGGAGGTCGCGGAGAACCTGCTGCTGCTCCAGGTCGACTTCGTGAAGAAGTCGCTCGGCATCCGAGCCGCGGCGCGCTGAGGAGGGGGAGCGGGGCCGGATCAGGGTGCCCGGGCCCGCGGACGAGCGGTGCCGGGGCGTTCCCGTCCCGCTCCCCCTTGGCCGCGTGTACCCGCACGGGGTCGATCTGTCCGGCCTCGACGTGCGCTCCACGCTAGCGGGCGGGTCCGACAGCCGCAGGTCCGTGCGTCCGGCACGACGGATGCCATGCCGGACGCACGACGGCGGCCACTGCCGCCGCACCCGGGCCCGGCGGGACCCTGAGGTGGACCAGCACGGCACGGACGCCGGCAGGGACGAGGCGGCGCGGGCGCAGGTCGCCGACATCGAGAAGGCCGCCCGGCAGTCGCTGATCGACGCCTGGCCGGGCCTGGCTCCCGAGGAGGCGGGCGCGCCGGCCTGGGCGCTGCGCGAGGCGGTCACCGACGTCGTGCGGCACGGCGAGAGCGCCACGGTCTGCACGGTGCCGACCTCCTGAACGGCCGGTCCGGGGCTGGTCCGGGGCTGGTCCGGGCGGAGGAACTCCGCGCCCCGCCCGCGACGGCGTGGCGCCGCCGATCCCGCCCGGGGGCAGCATGACGGGCATGCCGAAGCCTGTCGTGGCGGTGCTCGTCGTGCTGCTGCTCGCCCTGATCCCGTGCGCCGCCTTCACAGAGGCCGGCGGCCCCGCCACGGGGACCGCCCCTACCGGCGTTCGAACCGGGCCCGCCGGCTCACCCCGGTGAACCCCAGCCCCCGGAACAGGGCCGCGGACGCCGGGTTGTTCACGTTCACGTCCAGGAACACCTCCGCGTCCCCCGCCGCCCGCAACCGCGCCAGCGCCGCCGCCGCGAGCGCCCGGCCGAGCCCGCGCCGCCGCCAGGCGGGCACGGCCCCGAGCTGGACGAGGAACCCCTCGGCGCACACCACGAAGCCGACCGGCGCACCGGCGGCGTCCCGGGCGAGCAGCGAGGCGTCGGGCCGGAAGTCGTCCTCGACCAGCCAGCTCACCCACTGCTCCAGCGTCAGGCCGGGGTACCCCGGCCGGTCCGCGAACGACGCGCAGTACGCCTGGTAGAACGCCCCCCGGGTCTCCTCGCCCCACTCCTCCACCCGGATCCCGTCCGGCAGGGCGGCCTGTTCCGGCGGCACCTCGGGCCCCAGCCGGAACACGTCCTCGGCGAACACCTGCCGCAGCCCCCGCGCGTGGAACAGTTCCTCGGCGGCGGGCGTCAGCGCCTCCGTCTCCACCTGGACGACGGTCTCCGCCGCCGTCATCAGCCGGTCCAGCAGTTCCCCGCCGAGCCCCCGGCCCCGGAAGTCCGGGTCCACCGCCCCCACCAGCGACCAGCGGTGGGCGTAGGGGCGCGCCGCCCCGCAGGCCACCAGCCGGCCCTGCTCGTACGCCCCGATCCGGACGGTCCCCGGCCCGTCGTACCGCCGGTTGACGAAGGAGGGCTCGCCGGTCACCGGCAGCCCCCCGTCCGCCGCCAGGCACCGCCGCACCACGCCCAGGACCGCCCCCAGCTCGCTGTCCGGAAGCACTTCCCGCCACTCCACGCCCATCCCCGCCCGCCTCCCGCTCGGCTCCTTCCGGCATGCCATCTCGAAAGCCGGCCGGGCGCAAGCGGGTTGTCGGGGCGCGGAGCGGGGAGCCGGCCCGTCCGACCTCCTACTCCAGCGAGGCCCGCAGGGCGGCGGTGAACCAGTCGACGACGTCACGGAGGCTCTCCGGGCGGGGCCAGCCGTTGATGGTGGCCAGGAGGTGCCAGTAGCGCTCGGCGCGGGGGTCGTCGGCGGTCTCGACGCGTTCGAGGATCCAGGCCCGCAGCGCGGCGTCGTCGGGGCGGCCGAAGGTGTCGGCGTAGGCGGCGGTGAGCGAGTCGAGGACGGGCGCGGCGGCGGGGGCGCCGGGGGCGACGCCCTCGGCGAGGGCGGCGGTGACGGTGCCGCGGACGGTCTCGGAGAGGGCGGCGTGCAGGCCGGTGTCGTCCCCCGCGGCCCGTTCGGCGGCCTGGTGGACGGCCATCCGGCGGACCGCGGCGCGGAAGTCGTCGTCCTGCACGAGTTCGCCCAACTCCACCCAGGCGTCGATCTGTTCGACGGTCGGCTCGTCGGGCAGCTCCGGCATGGCGGCACGCATCATCGCGACGAACTCCGGGTTGGCGTCCAGGCCGCCGAAGGTGGCGTCGATGAAGTCGTGGACCAGGCGCCGACGTTCGGCGTCGGACAGTTTCGCGAGCTGGTGCATGCGTCTCGTCTCCTCGGTCGTGGGGCCGCGTTCGGCGATCGCCCGCAGCACCGTCCGGCGCAGCCGGAGCGTGCGGATCTGCACGTCCAGCGCGTCGGCGTGTGCGGCGGCCACCTCGCGCAGCGGGGCGGAACGGTCCAGCACCCGGCGGACCGTGGCCAGGTCGAGGCCCAGTTCCCGCAGGGTGCGGACCAGGTCGAGCCGGGCCAGGGCGTGCACGTCGAAGCGGCGGTAGCCGGCCGGCGTGCGGGTGGTGGGCGGGACGAGCCCGGTGTCGGCGTAGAAGCGGACGGCCTTCACCGTCAGCCCGGTGCGCCGGGCCAGCTCACCGATGGAATACAGCGTGGTGTGGAGCTCGTCGTCCCGCATGGCCCCAGCCTGTCGTCTCCCCCGGGGGGAGACTCAAGGGGCGCCGCGCGCGGGCCGCGCGGCCGTGGTGGCGGGGGCGCGCCGCAGGGCCGGGCGCCATGAGCGACGTTCGGAACGACCGGCCCTCCGTGCGGGTGCCGCTGGCGGAGGACCAGGGGATGGTCCGGGCGGCGCCGCCCGGGCTGGAGGAGGACAACGACGTCGTCGCCCAGGTGGGGCGCGGGGACGAGGTGGTGGACGCCGCGATCGCGCACGACGTGCGGGTGGCGGTGCTGGACATCGAGATGCCGGGGATGACCGGCATCGAGGCGGCGGCGGCGCTGCGCGAGCGGCGGCCGCAGACCAGGGGTGGTGATCGCGACGACCTTCGGCCGCCCCGGCTACCTGCGGCGGGCGATGGAGTCGGGCGCGGACGCCTTCCTGGTGAAGGACGCGCCGGGCGCCCGCACCTGTCCGAGGGGACGGTGGGCAACTACCCGTCGATGGCGATCCAGAAGACCGGGGCCCGCAACCGCACCGAGGCGGTCCGGATCGCCGCGAGAAGGGCCGGCTGCAGGGGCGGCCCTCAGTTCAGCCGGTGGCGGGCGGCCCGGGCCTCCTGGCGGACCTTGGCGGCGGTGTCCGGGTCGAAGGCGTCCAGGATCTCCGCGTACTCGTCCATCTCGCCCGCCCCGCCCAGGAAGTCTCCGGTGCGCACCAGCAGTTCGGCGCGTTCGAGGCGGAGCTGGGCGGGGTGGCGGGGGAGCAGCAGGGCGAGTTCGGTGGCCCACAGCTGGGTGCGGGCGTGCTCCGGACGGTCGGCGGCCCAGGCCCGGATGTTGCCGAGCACCCGCAGCACGACGTCCAGCGGCTGGGCGGGCATGAGCAGCTCGGGGGCGAACTCGTGCCCGCCGGCGCGCACCAGCCGGGCCACGTCCTCGAGGTCGAGCAGCCGGCCGCCGTGGAACGGGTCGGCCAGGACGTACTCCTCGCCGCCGGCGGGCCCGCCGACCGCGACGATGAAGTGGCCGGGCAGCGCGATGCCGTGCACGGTGAGCCCGGCCCGCCGGGCGACGGCCGACCAGACCAGGGCGAGCATGATCGGCAGCCCGCGCCGGCGGCGAAGCACGTCGGGCAGCAGCGAGGACTCCAGCCGCCGGTAGTCGGACTGCCGCCCGTGGAACCGCTCGCGCCCGCCGAGGACGGCGGCCAGCAGCGCCGCGGTCTCCTCGGGCCCGGCCGGGGCCCGCTCGGCGACGGCGAGCCGGACGGCGGCCGCGTGCCGCTCCAGGGCCGCCGAGCAGGCGGCGAGCAGGGCGTCGACGGAGGGCGGGCCCTGGAGGTCCTCCGGATCCCCCGGGTCGGGGGCGGGGGTGTGCTCGGCGGCAGCGAGCAGGCAGAGCAGCACCGGATCGGGGTGCTCGGCCCGGGCCTCGGTCCGGAAGCGTGCTCTGCTCTGCTCGGTCACGGCGGTGGCGGCGGCTTTCGTAGGGCGGACGGACAGGCGGTTCCGGGGCGGACGGTTCCGGGGCGTCCTACCCCTGCGGCAGGAGCGCGTAGTGGTAAGTGTGACTGGTCGTGAAGCCCAGGCGGTCGTAGAGCGCGATCGCCCCGGCGTTCTCCGCCTCCACCTGCAGGTAGGCGCCGCTCGCGCCCTCCTCGGCGGCCCGGGCGGCGAGCACCGCCATCACCGCGGTGGCCAGGCCGCGGCGGCGGGCCCACGGAGCCACCTCGATGGCGCCGAAGCAGGCCCACGGTCCGTCGACGGCGCAGCGGCCGGCGGCCAGCACGGGCGGGGTGCCGTCGCCCTCGGTCCGGCAGCCGTCGGTGTCGTGCACGGTCGCGAACCAGACCGAGGGGCCGCCGTGGATCACCGTGCGGGCGGCCCGCTCCACGGCCGGGTCGTCGGTCACCCGGCGGTAGAGCGACATCCAGTCGGCGGAGGCGGTCCGCGCCAGCCGCACCCGGTCGCGCCCGGCCCGGTCGCCGAGCCGGCTGAGCGGTGCCAGCTCGGCCACCCGGACCAGGGTCGGCGAGTACGCCGCGCCCAGCCTGTCCAGCTCGGCGCGCAGCGGCTCGGGCGAGCCGGGGGTGCTGACCTCCACCCAGGCCGGCAGCCCGCGCGCCGCGTACCACCCGCGCGCGGTGGTGAGCGCCTCGTCCAGGGGCACTCCGGGGTCGCCGAGCGCCTGTACGGAGTTGGCGCGCCGGGTGAACCCGGAGGAGGCGCGCAGCGTCCAGGCGCCCAGCGGCTCCTGCTCGACGGCGGGCCAGCCGCGGGCGGCGATCCGCTGGAGCTCGGCCGGGCCGGCGGCCGGCAGCGGTGCGCGCCGGGCCGGGAAGAGCGGCACGGCCTTGCCCGCGACCAGCAGCTTCTCGTCGAAGGAGACCGGATCGCCGGCCCGCGGCACCACGGTGAGTCCGGATCCGTCCCAGGATGCGAGCACCCCGATCACATCGCGGAACACTGGCCGGTTGTCGTCGGCGAACCCGGCGAGCCGCCGCACGGAGACCCTGCGGCCCACGTCGGAGCGATCTATCCGGACCTCCGGACGGTCCTGAACCGGCCCTTCGGCGGTCATCTGGGCACCTCCTGTGCATTTGCGGTCTCCGACCCGCGATACTAGGGGCGGGCATCGACGACGCCGCGCTCACCCGCGCACGCGAGAAAACAGAATGGGCCGCCGAGCCCTTCCGAGGAGGAACGACAGCGTGACCTACGTCATCGCGCAGCCTTGTGTCGACGTCAAGGACAAGGCGTGCATCGAAGAGTGCCCGGTTGACTGCATCTACGAGGGCGAGCGATCGCTCTACATCCACCCGGATGAGTGTGTCGACTGTGGCGCTTGTGAGCCGGTCTGCCCGGTCGAGGCGATCTTCTACGAGGACGACACGCCGGAGGAGTGGAAGGACTACTACAAGGCGAACGTCGAGTTCTTCGACGACCTCGGCTCGCCCGGCGGTGCCTCGAAGCTCGGCCTGATCGAGCGCGACCACCCGTTCATCGCCGCTCTGCCGCCGCAGAACGCCGACCACTGACGACTGGTGGCAACTGAGCTGTGAGTACCAAGAACAGCACGCACGCGCCGTTCCCGGGTCACCCGGGGGCGGCGCGCCGCGTTTCCGACCTGCTGCCGGTCTTCCCCTGGGACAAGCTGGAGCCGTACAAGGCGACCGCGCTGGCCCACCCCGGCGGGCTCTGCGACTTCTCCGTCGGCACGCCGGTCGACCCGGTGCCCGAGGTGATCCAGAAGGCGCTCGCCGCGGCCACCGACACGCCCGGCTACCCGACCGTCTGGGGCCCGCTGGAGCTGCGCGAGGCGATCGCCGGCTGGCTGCACCGCCGGCTCGGGGCCGAGATCGGCCCGCAGGCCGTCCTGCCGACGGTCGGCTCCAAGGAGCTGGTCGCCTGGCTGCCGACCCAGCTGGGCCTCGGCCCCGGCGACCAGGTCGCCTATCCGCGGCTGGCCTACCCGACGTACGAGGTGGGCGCGCGGCTGTGCGGCGCCGAGCCGGTCGAGTACGACTCGGTGGACGAGCTGGACGGCTCCCGGGTGCGCCTGCTGTGGGTCAACTCGCCGTCCAACCCGACCGGGCGGGTGCTCGGCGCGGACGAGCTGCGCCGCACGGTGGCGTGGGCGCGCGAGCACCGGGTGCTGCTGGTCAGCGACGAGTGCTACCTGGAGCTCGGCTGGGAGGCCGAGCCGGTCTCGGTGCTGCACCCCGGGGTGTGCGGCGAGGGCGGCCACGAGGGCCTGCTCGCGGTGCACTCGCTGTCCAAGCGCTCCAACCTGGCCGGCTACCGCGCGTCCTTCGTGGCGGGCGACCCGGTGGTGGTCAGGGAGCTGCTGGAGGTGCGCAAGCACGGCGGCATGATCGTGCCGGCCCCGGTGCAGGCGGCGACGGCGGCCGCGCTCGGGGACGACGCGCACGTGGCCGAGCAGCGGGAGCGGTACGCGGCCCGGCGGGCGGCGCTGCGCGGGGCGCTGGAGGCCTACGGCTTCCGGATCGAGCACTCCGAGGCCAGCCTCTACCTGTGGGCGACCCAGGACCGGCCGTGCTGGGAGACGGTGGCCGAGCTCGCCGGCCTGGGCATCCTGGTCGCGCCGGGGGACTTCTACGGTCCGGCGGGCGGCCGGTTCGTGCGGGTCGCGTTCACCGCGACCGACGAGCGGGTCGCGGCGGCCGTGGAGCGGCTGCGCGCGGCGGCCGCCGCCCGGTAGTCCGCGGGCGCACGAGCGCGCGAGGGGCCGGTGTCCGGATTTCCGGACACCGGCCCCTCGCCGTGGTGCGGGTGGGCTCAGCCGATCGGCAGGCCGTTGAGGGAGCCGCCGTTGACGCCGCCCAGCAGGCCGCTCAGCGGGCCGAGCGCGCTCGTGAGGCCGGACAGGCCGTTCAGCGGGCTGTTCGGTCCGAGGTCGGCGCCGCCGAGGCGGTTGGCCGACCCGTGCTCGGCGAGGCCGAGCACGTCGGCGCCGGGCAGGCCGGCCGGCAGCGCCCGGGTGACCGAGCCGAGCGGCAGCGCGTCGGTGACCGTGGAGGTGCTGGGGATGGCCTGGGCGACCCCGCTGGCACCCGGCACGGCGTTGGTGATCGCGCCGGTCTCGGCGAGCCCGCCGACCGGGCTGAGGCCGGCGTGCGCGCTGCGCTGCGGGGCGGCACTGTGCCCGGTGACGGCCTCGCCGAGCTTGCCGGCCAGGGCCCGGGCGACCTTCGGGGTCACGCCGGCGAGCTGGCCGGTGGTGGCGGCGGTCTGGTCGACCGGCGCGGTCAGCGAGCTGGCCTTCTCGTTCGCCTCGGGGAGCTGCTGGGCGACGATGCTGCCGGTCGCGTCGGCGGCGGCGGGCACGCCCGCGGCGACGGTGGCGGCACCGGTGTCGCCGGCCGCCTGGCCCAGCTGGTGGGTGGTGTGCTGCAGGGTGGATCCCGCGTCGGTGTTGGTCAGCTGGCCGAGCGGGGCGGCGAGGTCGCCCTTGGGCAGCAGGGCGTCTGCGGCGGACGCGGAGCCGGCCGCGACCAGCGGGGTCGCGCCGGCCGCCACGAGCAGCGCGGCCTGGGCGATCCGGCGCGTGAGGGGGTGAGACATGGGGCTCCTCGGAGGGGTCTGGGTCCGTCCCGTCCGCCGGGCGGACGACACTGTTACCGCTTGAGAAGCCAGAAGGTTGCGGGCCGTGCAAGGAAAGCGTCGGGCCGATCGTCGGATGGTCGGACGCATCGGGCACCGCGCCGGGCATCCGGCCGGGGGCGCGGGCCCGTGACGGGCCAAGGGGAGTGACGGTTCTGCGCCCCGCCCGCCCGGGCCGGGCCGCCGTCCACCGGGGTTGACGCGAATCACCCGGGTGGCGGCAACCCGGACACCAGTGCGTCAACGGCCCCGGCGCACCGGTTTCAGCTCTTGGCGGGGGCGGCCAGCGAGACCAGTACCAGCTTGGCCGACGTGCCGGTCGGCTGCGGCTTCCAGCCGTCCTCGGACTTCGCCTTCCGCCAGATCCTCCCGTCGTACGCGACCGTCTCGATGCCCAGCTTCTGGGCCTGCGTCACCGCCCAGTGCGCCACCGCCCAGCCGTTCTGCCGCTCGGCGTCCGGGCCGGAGTCGGTGGACGCGGTCGGGTCCGGGGTCAGCGAGACGGCGTTCTCCGCGCCCTTGATCGTGGAGGTGTAGCCGGTGGCCGGGGTCACCGTGCGGCCGAACTCGCGGCGCACCCGGTCGCTCAGCACCTGGGCCCGGTCCGGGCGGGCCGCCGTCGCGGCACCGGTGGCGGGCGCGGCCCCGGCCGGGGCGGCCGGCGAGGCGCTCTCCTCGTCGGTGTCCGGCTCGGCGAAGTCGTGCACCACGCAGTTCAGCGAGGCCGCCTCGCGGCCGGTCAGCGCGGAGGCCAGCAGGGTCGCCTTGGTCTCGTGCTTGGCGTAGGCCTGCGGGTAACCGCTCTTCTGCACCTGCTGGGCGGCGTCGGTCAGCGGCAGCCGGGTGTAGCCGGGCACCTTGACCAGGCCGTCCAGGAACTTGTTGGTCGCGTAGACCGGGTCCATGATCTGCTGCACGGTGCCCCAGCCCTGCGAGGGCCGCTGCTGGAACAGGCCCACCGAGTCCCGGTCGCCGCCGGTCAGGTTGCGGATCTTGGACTCCTGCATCGCGGTGGCCAGCGAGATGGTCACCGCCCGGTCCGGCAGGCCGCGGGAGTGCGCGACGGCGGAGATGGTCGCCGCGTTGGCCGCCTGCGGCAGCTCCAGGGTGCCCTCGCCGGCCGGCGTCTTCACCGAGCAGCCCTCGGGGGTCAGCAGCTTGGTGTCGCGCAGCCAGAACAGCGCCACCGCGACCACCGCCAGCACCAGCAGCCCGACCAGCACGACCCTCAGCGGCCCGCGGCGCCGCCGTGGCGCCGCGCCCCCGCCACCGTCGCCGCCCTCTCGCTCCGCCACCGCCGCCCCTCTCACCGAGCACGTCCGAACCGACACCGTACCCACTCGGACGGATGTGCGGTGACAGCCGGTTGCCGTTCGGACTGTCACAGCCGTGCGACATCCCGCGGCCCGGGCGGGACTAGGCTGGGCAACCATGAGCAGCCCGAAGACGCCCCTGGACCTCACCCTCGACGGCGGCGCGCTGACCGCCCAGCTGGTCGACTTCCCCTCCGTCAGCGGCGACGAGCAGGCGCTCGCCGACGCCATCGAGGCCGCCCTGCGGGCCTACCCGCACCTGACCGTCGACCGGTACGGCAACAACGTGGTCGCCCGCACCGGCCTCGGCCGCGCCGAGCGCGTCGTGCTGGCCGGCCACATCGACACCGTGCCGATCGCCGACAACGTGCCCTCCTGGGTCGAGGGCGACCTGCTCCACGGCTGCGGCACCTCGGACATGAAGTCCGGCGTCGCCGTCCAGCTGCGGCTCGCGGCCACCCTGCCCGAGCCCAACCGGGACCTCACCTTCGTCTTCTACGACTGCGAGGAGGTGGAGGCCCACCGCAACGGCCTCGGCCACCTCGCCCAGGCCCACCCCGACTGGCTGGCCG
This sequence comes from Kitasatospora sp. NPDC001527, assembly GCF_040298605.1. Classification (NCBI taxonomy): domain Bacteria; kingdom Bacillati; phylum Actinomycetota; class Actinomycetes; order Kitasatosporales; family Streptomycetaceae; genus Kitasatospora; species Kitasatospora sp. NPDC001527. The sequence continues at coordinate 125,868 of NZ_JBEPAM010000011.1, forward strand.
CCGACTTCGCGGTGCTCATGGAGCCCAGCGGGGCGGTCGTCGAGGGCGGCTGCCAGGGCACCCTGCGCGCGCAGGTCCGGCTCGGCGGCGTCCGCGCCCACTCGGCCCGCGGCTGGCTCGGCGACAACGCCATCCACAAGGCCGGCGAGGTGCTGCGCCGGCTCTCCGAGTACCGGGCGCGCCGGGTCGAGATCGACGGCCTGGAGTACCGCGAAGGCCTCAACGCGGTGCGCATCGACGGCGGCGTGGCCGGCAACGTCATCCCCGACGAGTGCGTGGTGACGGTCAACTTCCGCTTCGCGCCGGACCGCGACGAGGCCGACGCCGAGAAGCACGTGCGGGAGGTCTTCGACGGCTTCGAGGTCACCGTCACCGACTTCGCCCCGGGCGCGCTGCCCGGCCTGAACCAGCCCGCCGCCCAGGCGTTCCTCGCCGCGACCGGCGGCACCGCCCGCGCCAAGTTCGGCTGGACGGACGTGGCCCGGTTCAGCGCGCTCGGCGTCCCGGCGGTCAACTACGGCCCGGGCGACCCCAACATGGCGCACAAGCGGGACGAGCACTGCTCGCTGAGCGCCATCGCCGCGACCGAGGAGCGGCTGCGCGCCTGGCTGACCGCCTGAGCGGGCCGTCCGGCCGGATACCGGAGGCCATCTTCCGGTTGCCCAACCGACCTTCCACCGTTGCCTGAAAAAGGGGAGGGGCGGGCGTAGGGTTTCGTCATGACAGGCACTGGAGACGAGAAGCGTTACGGGCACGGCCCCGAGCAGGTGGGCGAGCCGCACCCGAAGAAGGCGTGGCCCGAGAAGCAGAAGGGCCCGGTGCTGGTGCGCCGGGACCAGGTCGGCGAGAGCACCACGGACCAGCGCCTGCTGGACACCACCGGTCCCACCGACTGGCTGCACACCGACCCGTGGCGGGTGCTGCGGATCACCTCCGAGTTCGTCGAGGGCTTCGGCGCGCTCGCCGAACTCCCGCCCGCGGTCAGCGTCTTCGGCTCCGCCCGGACCCCGGTCGACTCGCCCGAGTACGCGGCGGGCGTGGCGATCGGCCGGGCGCTGGCGGAGGCCGGCTACGCGGTGATCACCGGCGGCGGCCCGGGCGCGATGGAGGCGGCCAACCGCGGCGCCTCGGACGCCGGCGGGCTCAGCGTCGGGCTCGGCATCGAGCTGCCCTTCGAGCAGGGGCTCAACGAGTTCGTCGACCTCGGGCTGAACTTCCGTTACTTCTTCGTCCGCAAGACGATGTTCGTGAAGTACGCGCAGGGCTTCGTCGTCCTGCCCGGCGGCCTCGGCACGCTGGACGAGCTGTTCGAGGCGCTCACCCTGGTGCAGACGAAGAAGGTCACCCGCTTCCCGGTGATCCTCTTCGGCAGCGCCTACTGGGGAGGGCTGGTCGACTGGCTGCGGAACACCCTGGTCGCGCAGGGCAAGGCGGCCCCGCACGACCTGGAGCTGTTCCACGTCACGGACGAGATCGACGAGGTCATGAAGATCCTCGCCGACGCCCGCCGTCCGGTGACCGAGATCTAGCGCGAGCGCCCCGGAGGCGGGCCGAGCGCCGTCGAGCGGGGCTCAGGCCAGTCCCCGGCGGGCGACCGCCGGGGGGCGGGTGCCGCGGATCGAGGCGACCATGTCCAGCACCTGCCGGGTCTCCGCCACCTGGTGCACCCGGTACACCTGGGCGCCCAGCCAGGCGGAGACCGCCGTGGTCGCCAGCGTGCCGAGCAGCCGCTCGTCCACCGGCTTGTCGAGCGTCTCGCCGACGAAGTCCTTGTTGGACAGCGACACCAGCACCGGGAACCCGGTCGCGGTCATCTCCGGCAGCCGCCGGGTCGCCTCCAGCGAGTGCCGGGTGTTCTTCCCGAAGTCGTGCCCCGGGTCGATGATCACCGCGTCCCGCCGCACGCCCAGCCCCACCGCCCGCTCGGCCAGTCCGACGGTCACCCGCAGGATGTCCGCCATCACGTCCTCGTAGCCGACCCGGTGCGGCCGGGTGCGCGGCTCGGCGCCGCCCGCGTGGGTGCAGACCAGCCCGGCGCCGTGGCGGGCGGCCACCTCGGCCAGCTTCGGGTCCACCCCGCCCCAGGCGTCGTTCAGCAGGTCCGCGCCCACCTCGCAGACCGCCTCGCCGACCTCGTGCCGCCAGGTGTCGACGCTGATCACGGCCTCGGGGTGGCGCTCGCGCAGCTGCGCCACGAACGGCACGGTGCGCCGCAGCTCCTCCTCGACGCTCACCTCGTCGCCCGGGCCGGCCTTCACGCCGCCGATGTCCAGGATCGCGGCGCCCTCGGCCATCGCGCGGTCGGCCGCGGCGAACGCGGCCTCGTCGGCGAAGGTCGCGCCCTTGTCGAAGAACGAGTCCGGCGTCCGGTTGACGATCGCCATGATCACCAGCTCGTCGTCACCGAATTCCCGTGGTCCCAGGCGCAGTGCCACCGATGTCTCCTCCACAGCTGCTGCGAGTGCGATGATGGCCCCCGGCCCATCGGGACCATGATCCCACTCCAGTCGGGGCCGGCCGGAAAATCGGGAGGACCGCTCGTGTTCTGGGTGATCGTGGTGGCCATGGCCGTGGTGGTCGGCGGTGCCGCGCTGGTGGCACTGGGCGGCGGCGGTTCGCTCCCGGAGGCCGTGCAGGACCGCATCTCCGCCCGGCTGCCGCAGGACCGTCCGCTGGGCCAGGGCGACGTCGAGGCGCTGCGCCTGCCGATGGCCGTGCGCGGCTACCGGATGGACGAGGTGGACGACGTCCTCGACCGGCTGGGCGCCGAACTCGCCCACCGCGACGCCCGGATCGCCGAGCTGGAGGCGCTGGCCGCGGTGCGCGGCGCCGTCGAGGCCGGCGAGGGCCCGGAGCACGGCGCCGAGCCGCTGCCCGGCCTGGAGGAGTTCGCCCGGGTCGTCGAGCCCGCCGTCGCGCTCACCAAGACCCCCGCGGCCCCGGGCCCGGAGGACGCCGGGCCCGAGGGGCGGAAGTGAGCGCCGAACCCGGCGGTGCCGTCCTCGGCGCGGACGGGCTGCGCCGCTGCGGCTGGGGCGACTCGGCGGACGACTACCGCGTCTACCACGACACCGAGTGGGGACGCCCGGTGCACGGCGACGACGCGCTGTTCGAACGGGTCTGCCTGGAGGCCTTCCAGTCCGGCCTGTCCTGGATCACCATCCTGCGCCGCCGCGAGGGGTTCCGGGCGGCCTTCGCCGGCTTCAGGATCGCCGAGGTGGCCGGGTTCGGCGAGGACGACGTCGAGCGGCTGCTCGCCGACACCGGCATCATCCGCAACCGGGCCAAGATCGAGGCGGCGATCGCCAACGCCCGGGTCGCCCGCGACCTCGACGGCGGGCTGGACGCGCTGATCTGGCAGTTCGCCGGGGACCCGGACCGGCCGGCGCCCCGCACGCTCGGCGAGGTGCCGGCCGTCACGCCCGAGTCGACGGCGCTGGCCAAGGCCCTGAAGAAGGCCGGCTTCCGGTTCGTCGGCCCGACCACCGCCTACGCGCTGATGCAGGCCTGCGGCCTGGTCGACGACCACCTGGCCGACTGCCACGCGAGGGTCGCCCCCGGGCGGTGATCCTGCGGGGCCCTACCGCCCGAGGTACTTCGGCTTCTCCTTCGCGATGAAGGCGCGGACCGCGATCCGGTGGTCCTCGCTCTCGCCGGCCAGCGTCTGCAGCTCGTCCTCCTTGTCGAGCAGCTCGCTCAGCGAGTGCGAGGCGCCGTACGCCAGCGACTCCTTGATCGCGCCGTAGGCCACCGTCGGGCCCTCGGCCAGCTCCTTGGCGAACACCCGGGCGGCGGCGGCCAGTTCGGCGGCCGGCACGACCTTGGTGGCCAGGCCCAGCTCCATCGCCTCGGCCGCCTTCACGGTGCGCGGCAGCATCAGCAGCTCGGTCGCCCTGGCGTGCCCGACCAGCCGCGGCAGCGTCCAGGACGCCCCGGAGTCGGCGGTCAGCGCGATCCCGGCGAACGCGGTGTTGAAGCCGGCGGTGTCCGCGAGGATCCGGAAGTCGCAGGCGAAGGCCAGCGAGGCGCCCGCGCCGGCCGCCACCCCGCCGACCGCCGCCACCGTCGGCTTGCGCATCCCGGCCAGCGCCCGCAGCAGCGGGTTGTAGTGCTCGGCGACGGTCTTCAGCGCGCCCTCGCCGGTCTCCTCGGCCCGCTTCAGCAGGCCCAGGTGCTCCTTGAGGTCCTGCCCGACGCAGAACGCCCGGTCGCCCGCGCCGGTCAGCAGCACCGCCCGCACCGCCGGGTCCTCGGCGGCGGCGGTCACGGTGTCGCGCAGCGCCACCTTGGTCGCCACGTCCAGCGCGTTCATCGCCTCGGGACGGTTGACGGTGATGACGGCCAGGCCGCCGTCCAGCTCGTACAGCACGGAATCGGACATGGGCGAGGGCTCCCTTGATCGTGATCGGCTCTGATCGTCGCTGCCAGGATGCCGGAGTGCCCGGCCGCCTGGGGAGTGTGAGGTATCGCACCTTTCGGTGCCGTGCGGACCGCCACCGTGCCGGGGCTTATGCCGGAAAATGTGCGGGATTGAGGTGGTCCGGACGAGGTTGCACCGAGAGTGATGTTGGTCATCAGGCCGTGGCATGCGGGATAATGGCTTCCGATCAATGCGTTCGATACCGGCGGTGGACGGACTGCCGGTGCGTAGCTGAGCGGTTGCAGGAAGGGGAACGAGCATGGCGGCCATGAAGCCGCGGACGGGTGACGGCCCGCTCGAAGTCACCAAAGAGGGGCGGGGCATCATCATGCGCGTTCCGCTCGAAGGCGGCGGACGCCTCGTGGTGGAGCTCACGCCTGACGAGGCCGACGCCCTCGGCGAGGCCCTGAAGAAGGCCTGCGGCTGACCGCAGCAGGTGCTCGCCATCTCCTGGAGATGTGCTGCCGGGCCCGGGTACGACCATCGCGTCGGCCCGGGCCCCGTACTTTTCCCGGAACCCGCTAGCGCTTCACGGCGCAGAGCAGTCCGTCCGAGACCGGCAGCAGCGCGGGCAGCAGCGCCTCGCTCTCCCGGACGGCCTGGACCAGGTCCCGGACCGACTGCGTCTGCGGGTCCTGCAGTTCCGGCTCGGCCAGCCGGCCCTCCTGGAAGACGCCCTCGAAGCAGACCATCCCGCCCGTCCGCAGCAGCCGCAGCGACTCCGCCAGGTACTCCCGGGACTCCGCCGGGTCGCCGTCGCAGAACACCAGGTCGTACTGGCCGTCCGCGAGCCGCGGCAGCACCTCCAGCGCCCGGCCCGGTATGAACCGCGAGCGGTTGGCCGCGAATCCGGCCGCCTGGTAGGCCTCCTTGGCCAACTGCTGGCGCACCGGCTCGGAGTCGACGGTGGTCAGCACCCCGTCCGGCCGCATCCCGCGCAGCAGATAGACCCCGGAGACGCCCGTCCCGGTGCCGATCTCGGCCACCGCCTTGGCGTCCAGCGCGGCGGCCAGCAGCCGCAGGCAGGCGCCGCCGCTCGGCCCGATCGCCCGGATCCCGGTCCGCGCCGACTGCGCCCGGGCGTAGGTCAACACCGCGTCCTCGCCGACGTAGGTGTCGGCGAGAGCCGCGCGGGTGGGCCCGAACTCGCTGATGGCTGCCTCTTTCGGAGCCCCGGGTGACGGCCCGGCGCCGAGCGGATGTCGATATTTCCTGCCACAGATTACTGGCCGGACGGGAACCGCGTACGGCGGCGGGCCGTTGGTGGAGCAGGGACCGGGGGAACGGGACGTCCCGGACACCCTCCGGGCCCGTCATCCGGGCCGGCCGGTCCCGGACGCTTCTTATCCGGGCTTGACGGGCGAGGTGGATATGGTGGTGGCCCTGCTGGGCAGAAGAGCCGACCGAGGAGGTGTGGCCGAGGGCGACGTCCCCGTGCGGCGGCACTCCCGCGGCACCGCGTCGACCCGTACGCCGAAGCCCGTGATGAACCAGCCTGCGCACTCCACCCTGGACCAGCCGGCCCCCGCGCACGAGGCGCCGGCCGCCGGTACCGCCGAGGCCCCCGCCCTCGCGACCTTCGCCGAGGGCCCCGACGCGCAGACCTGGACTCCGCCCACCTGGGAGGAGATCGTCGAGGCCCACAGTGCCCGCGTCTACCGCCTCGCCTACCGCCTGACGGGCAACCAGCACGACGCCGAGGACCTCACCCAGGAGGTCTTCGTCCGGGTGTTCCGGTCGCTGTCCACCTACACCCCCGGCACGTTCGAGGGCTGGCTGCACCGGATCACCACCAACCTGTTCCTGGACATGGTCCGCCGCCGCCAGCGCATCCGCTTCGACGCGCTCGGCGAGGACGCGGCCGAGCGCCTGGCCTCCCGCGAGCCCAGCCCGGCCCAGCACTTCAGCGACACCCACTTCGACGCCGACGTCCAGCACGCCCTGGACACCCTGGCGCCCGAGTTCCGTGCCGCCGTCGTCCTGTGCGACATCGAGGGCCTCTCCTACGAGGAGATCGCGGCCACGCTCGGCGTCAAGCTCGGCACCGTCCGCAGCCGCATCCACCGCGGCCGCTCGCACCTGCGCGCCGCGCTCAAGCACCGTGCCCCCGGCTCGGCCCCCGGCCGTGAGCGCCGCGGCGGCGGGGCCGAGGAGCAGCCGGTGCCGGTCGGCGCGGCGGTCGCACCGGGCGGGCGCGGACGGAGGCGATCGTGAGCGGAACCGGCCGATCGGGGGCGGGCCACCCGCAGACACCCGGCCGCACCGCCGCCCGCCGCGGCGGCTGGCCCGCGCTGGGCCGCCGGGGCCAGGACGGCCCCGGAGCACCCGACGCGGCGCCCCCGGCCGAGCCGGCGCTGCGCGCCGTCGCCGTGCGGGCCGTGGAGCCCGTCGCCGAGGAGCACCACCTCGGGGAGCGGCTGTCCGCCTTCCTCGACGGCGAACTCGGCCACGACTCGCGCGAGCGCGTCCAGGCCCACCTGGCGACCTGTCCCCAGTGCCTCGCCGAGGCCGACGAGGGCCGCGCCGTCAAGCACCTGCTGACCCGCACCGGCACCCCCGGCCCGTCCTCCGCGCTGATGGCCCGGCTGATGGCCGTCGGCGCGCTCCCGGAGGACGAGCGGCAGCCGCGTGCCGACCACCCGCACCGGGACGACGACGACCTGCCCGGCGGCGGTGCCGCGGCCGCCGGCACGCTCGGCGGCAGCCGGCTGGACGGCGGATCGTTCGGCCGCGGCGCCGGGGCCTCCTTCGGCGCGGGCGCGCTCGGCGCCGACGCGCCGGTGCCCGGCGTCGACCCCCGCGCCTTCGGCCGCGGCTCGGTGCTGCGCCCGCTGATCGGTCGGCGCTCGCTGCGCCCGGACGTCCCGGTCCAGCCGCTGGCGGCGGCCTCGGCCGCCCCGGTGGTCCGGCCGGCCCCGCCGCGCGGGCGGCGCTTCGTCTTCGCCGCGGCCGGCGCCTTCTCGGTCGCCGCGGTCACGCTCGGCGGCGTCGGCACCATCGCCGGCCCGGGCGACGACCAGCACGGCACCACGGTCAGCCCGCCCGGTGGCGGCGGGCGGGGCGGGATGCTCCCGATGAACGCCCAGGTGCCGGCGGTGGACCTGCCGGTGCGCCCGGTGGCGGTCACCCGCGGCGCGACGCCGTCGCACGACCTGCCGGAGCGCTCGCCGAGCTCCGGTGTCGCCGGTCTGCACCACGAGAACAGATAGGCCCCACCGGCCCCACCGGTCCCGTCCGACCCTGATCATCGGCGGGTCTTCACCACGGCTTCATCACACCGGGGGTCATGGATCGGCCGACGGCCATTACGCTGTGAGGAGCGTTTGTCCGATCCGATCGCGAGCTTAGGGAGCTTTGGTGTTCAGCGACGTGGGCACACTGGAGATCCTGACCCTGGTCATCATGGCCATCGTGATCTTCGGTCCGGACAAGCTGCCGAAGCTGATCCAGGACACCATGGGCTTCATCCGGAAGGTCCGTTCCTTCGCGGACACCGCGAAGGAGGACATCCGCAGCGAGCTGGGTCCGGATTTCCAGGACTTCGAGTTCGAGGACCTCAACCCGAAGACCTTCGTGCGCAAGCAGCTGATGGGCGGCGACGAGGACCCGCTGGGCCTCAAGGAGATGCGGGACACCCTCGACATCCGCTCGGTCCTGGACGACAAGCCCGCCGCCGCGGTGAACGGCACCGGCCGCGCGGGCAGCGTCTCCTTCGACAAGTCCGCCGCCCCGGCCCCCGCGGCCGCCTCGGCGGGCGCCCCGCTCGCCCCCGGGGAGCGTCCTCCGTTCGACCCCGACGCGACGTGATCACGGCGTGACCGCGGTGTGATTCCGTGACACCACCGCCCCGCGAGCCGCACGGCTGAGCGGGGCGCTGGTGCGTGCGCCGCTATTGTGCTGATTGTTCCCGCTGTGCCGTCTGTCACTTTCCGGTCCCCTCCGGACCGAAGGCGGTCGGCAGGAGCGCCGCGGTACGCCACGATGGGAGCGCGCCACGGCAGGCACACGTCGTTGAGGAGGCCCGGGGATGGACGCGAGGAGTCAGGCGGCGGGGACGGCCACGGCCGGCGGACCCGTGGTCGGCGGACAGGCCGGCCCGGCGGACCCGCTGGTGCCGTACCTGTCCGCGGACTTCCCCTGGTACGGCCTGGACGAGGGCTGGAGCGGCCGCCGCTTCCTGCTGCCGAGCGGCTTCGGCGGCCCGCGGGCCGGCACCCACGGCACCGTGGACTACGGCAGCCTCGGCCACGGCGAGGAGCCGGCCCGCCAGTACGAGCCGCGCGACGTGCGGAAGTTCGCCGTCGTGGTCACCGTCGCCCGGCGGGAGAGCCGCCGCAGCGCCGACAACACCGGCACCCTGGAGGCGACGTCCGCCTCCTCCGCCGCCTGGCTGGCGGGCTCCGGCCTGCTCGCCGCCACCTGGCCGGGCCAGCTGGACCGCGCGCGGCGCCAGGACTGGCTGGACCAGCAGTCCACCCTCGCCTGGGACCTCGCCGACGACCTGGAGGGCCCCGGCTGGTCCACCCTCAGCCTCCCGGTGAACGGGCTGCCGCAGCCGTTTTGCTACCGCGAGTCCGAGTACGGCTGGGTGCTCGCGGGCGAGGCCCCCGGCGTCCTGCTCGGCGCCTACGGCCGCGGCGTCAGCGCCTACGGCGCCGGCTTCGCCTCCGTCCCCGACCTGGCCGCCTACACCCGCCGCTGACCCCGTGGACGCCCGCAGGGGCCCGCCGGATCCTCTCCGGCGGGCCCCTGCGGGCGTCTTCTCGCGCGGGGTCAGAACTTGTTCTTCGGGGTGAGGCCGAGGGAGAGGCCGGACAGGCCGCGCTGGCGGCCGCCGAGCTTGCCGGCGACGGCGCGCAGGGCGGCGCCGGCGGGGGAGTCGGGGGCGGCCAGGACGACCGGGCGGCCGTCGTCGCCGCCCTCGCGCAGGCGGACGTCGATCGGGATGGAGCCGAGCACCGGAACGGTGGCGCCGACGGTGCGGGTGAGCGCGTCCGCGACGGTCTGGCCGCCGCCGGTGCCGAAGACGTCGATCATCTCGTCGCAGTGCGGGCACGGCATGCCGGACATGTTCTCGATCACGCCGACGATCTTCTGGTGGGTCTGCACCGCGATGGTGCCGGCCCGCTCGGCGACCTCGGCGGCGGCCATCTGCGGGGTGGTGACGATGAGGATCTCCGCGTTGGGGACCAGCTGGGCCACCGAGATGGCGATGTCGCCGGTGCCGGGCGGCAGGTCCAGCAGCAGGACGTCCAGGTCGCCCCAGTACACGTCGGCCAGGAACTGCTGCAGCGCGCGGTGCAGCATCGGGCCGCGCCAGACCACCGGGGCGTTGCCCGGGGTGAACATGCCGATCGAGATGACCTTCACGCCGTTCGCCTGCGGAGGCATGATCATGTCCTGGACCTGGGTGGGCCGGCCCTCGACGCCCAGCATGCGGGGCACGCTGTGGCCGTAGATGTCGGCGTCCACCACGGCGACCTTGAGGCCGTCCGCGGCCATCGCCGCCGCCAGGTTGACGGTCACCGAGGACTTGCCGACGCCGCCCTTGCCGGAGGCGACCGCGTAGACGCGGGTCAGCGTGCCGGGCTTGGCGAACGGGATCTCCCGCTCGGGGGCGCCGCCGCGCAGCAGCTGGGAGAGCTCCTTGCGCTGCTCGTCGCTCATCACGTCGAGTTCGACCTCGACGCCGCTCACGCCGGGGACGCGGCCGACGGCCTCGCGGACCCGGGTGACGATGGTGTCGCGCATCGGGCAGCCCGAGACGGTCAGGTAGACCGCGACCCGCACGGCACCGCCCTCGCCGATCTCGACCGATTTCACCATGCCGATCTCGGTGATCGGACGGTTGATCTCCGGGTCGTTGACGGTCGCCAGCGCCTGGCGCACGGACTCCTCCGTGGCGCCGGCCGCGACCTCTGTCTCGTTGGCCATGCCTTGATGGTACGGCGCCGCGCGGGGTGCATAACCGGTCGGTAGCGTGCCGCGGGTCACAGCATCTCGGGGGCCTCCCGGCGCTCGTCGATCTCCTTGAGCAGCGACTGCAGTTCGGAGCGCACGAAGTCCCGCGTGGCGACCTCGCCGAGGCCCTGGCGCAGCGCCGCGACCTCGCGCGTCAGGTACTCCGTGTCGGCGATGTTGCGGTCGCTGCGGGCCCGGTCCTGCTCCATGTTGACCCGGTCCCGGTTGTCCTGCCGGTTCTGCGCCAGCAGGATCAGCGGCGCCGCGTAGGAGGCCTGCAGGGAGAGCATCAGGGTCAGGAAGATGAAGGGGTAGTCGTCGAACCGGGCGGCGTCCGGCAGCAGGGTGTTCCAGGCGACCCAGAGGATGATCGCCACCGTCATCCAGACGATGAACCGGCCGGTGCCCAGGAAGCGGGCGATCCGCTCGGAGAGCTTGCCGAAGGCCTCCGGGTCGTAGGACGGCAGGGTGATCAGCCCGGGGCGGCCGGTGCGCGGCTGGTCGAGCCGGGTGCGGGGGGTGGAGCCGATGGTGGTGGGCTCGGTGCGGCGGTCCCGGGCGCCGCCCTCGCGGGCGCGCAGCTCGCGCAGCTGGCGCAGTTCCCGCAGCTCGCCCTGGAGCCGCTGGCGGGGGGACTCGTCCCGCCGGCCCTTGCGGTCAGCGTCCACCGGTCACCTCTCTCTCGTCGGCGGGGTCGCCGTGCAGCGAGGCCTCCCGCCAGTCCTCCGGCAGCAGGTGGTCGAGCACGTCGTCCACGGTGACCGCGCCGACCAGGTGGTCCGCGTCGTCGACGACCGGCGCGGCGACCATGTTGTACGTCGCCAGGTAGCTGGTGATCAGCGAGAGCGGGGTGTCCGGCGGCAGCGGGTCGAGGTCGTCGTCGACCAGCGAGCCGACCAGGGTGTACGGGGGCTCGCGCAGCAGCCGCTGGAAGTGCACGGTGCCCAGGTACTTGCCGGTCGGGGTCTCGTTCGGCGGGCGGCAGACGAAGACCTGCGCGGCCAGCGCCGGCTTGTGGTCGGAGACCCGCACCCGGGCCAGCGCCTCGGCCACCGTGGCGTCCGGCTCCAGCACGATCGGCTCGGTGGTCATCAGACCGCCGGCGGTGTTCTCCTCGTAGGTCAGCAGCCGGCGCACCGGCTCGGCCTCGTCCGGCTCCATCAGCTGGAGCAGCCGCTCGGCCTCGTCGCCGGGCAGCTCGGAGAGCAGGTCGGCGGCGTCGTCCGGGTCCATCGCCTCCAGGACGTCGGCGGCCCGTTCGTCCTTCAGCTTGCCGATGATCTCGACCTGGTCGTCCTCGGGCAGCTCCTCCAGGACGTCGGCGAGCCGTTCGTCGTCGAGCGCGGCGGCCACCTCGGCGCGGCGCTTGGCGGACAGGTGGTGCAGGACGTTGGCGAGGTCGGCGGCGCGCAGCTGGTCGAAGGTGGCGAGCAGGTTGGCGGCGCCCTGGTTCTCCTCCGGCAGGGTGAAGCCGGTGACGTCCTGCCAGTCCAGGGTGAGCGTCTCGCCGCGCGCCTTGCGCAGCCGGCCGACCCGGCCGACCTGCACGAAGACCTTGCCGATCTCCCACTCCCGCAGCCGGGTCTGGGTCATCGCGACGTCCAGCACGGTGACGTCCTGGCCGGTCTTGGTCCAGGTGACGGTGCGGTCCAGCAGTTCGGCGAGGACCAGCGTCTCGGCGGGGCGCTGCTCGAAGCGGCGCATGTTGATCACCCCGGTGGTGATCACCTGGCCGGACTCCAGGCTGGTCACCCTGGTCATCGGCAGGAAGATCCGGCGCCGGCCGACCACCTCCGCCACCAGGCCGAGCACCCGGGGCGGGCGGCCGCCGACCCGCAGGGCGACCACGACGTCCCGGACCCGGCCGACCTGGTCGCCGTTCGGGTCGAAGACGGCGATGCCGGACAGGTGCGAGATGAAGACCCGGGGGCCTGGTCCTGCCATGGACTTCTGGACTCCCTCGCCTCGCTCGACGCCTGGTCGGGCGCGCGGGCACGCCCCGCGGCCAAGGCTACTCGGGCATCACCGCCCGGGCTCGGCGAAAGCCGGGCGAATCGGGCACCGGGGGAGAGGGGGAAGGGGCGTGGCGGCCGGTCAGCCCTTGCGGCGCTTGAGCAGCAGCTTCGGCAGGCCCGCCGGGATCGGGCGGCGGGTGGTGGCCGGGGTGGGCATCGGGACCGCGACGTGCGAGTCCTGCGGCATCGCGCCGGGCCGCTCGGCGAGTTCGGCGCCCGCCGCGCCGGCCGGCTCCAGCCGCAGCACCCGGCACTCGCGGGCCCAGCGGTCGGTGATGGTGTCGGTGTCGGGCGCGTTCAGCCGCTTGCCCTTGAGCTCCTCGACGGCGCCCAGCCAGGCCTCGCCACCCGGCGTCAGCTCGACCACCCGGGCCGGCCAGCCGGTCAGCCGGCCGCCCTTGTCCTTGCTGCGGACGGTCACCGTCGCGCCCGCCCCGCCGGCCAGTCCGTGCAGCGGCTGCTCGGCGCCGTCGCCGACCACCACCACCGCGCCGTCGTGCCAGGCGTGCCACAGCGCCCGCGCGTGCTCCTGGCCGTCCGCCCGGACCCAGAGCAGGCCGGACTTCTTCGCGGCCTCCTCCAGCAGGGCCCGGTCGAGGAAGTCGTCGGCGGTCGCGGCTGCGGCAGGCGTACGGTCCATGGCGCACAGCGTACGGCCTGCGCCGTCCGGGCGGTGTCCACGGTTCGGGCGACAGTTCCGTGGACGGCGCACGGGCCTTACCGTAGGAGCCGCCCCCGCCCGCCCCGGCCACCCGGCCCCGCCGCCCCGAGGAGCGCCGTGCCCGCCGCCCGGCCCGAGACCGCAGCCTCCGCAGCCCCCGCATCCGCCGCATCCGCCGCCCGAGCGCGCACCGGCGGCCCGGCCGGTCCCGTACGCCCGCTCCCCAGGACGGACCTGCTGCTGCTCGCCGTCTCCGTCGCCGGCATCTCGCTCTCCGCGCCGCTGATCAGCGCCACCGCCGCGCCCGCCCTGGCCATCGCCTTCTGGCGCAACCTCATGTCGGTCGGCGTGCTCGGCCCCTACGCGCTGCTGCGCCACCGCGCCGAGCTGCGCGCGGTCTCCCGCCGCGCGCTGCTGCTCGCCGTGGCGGCCGGCGTCCTGCTCGCCGTCCACTTCGCGCTCTGGATGCCCAGCCTGCGGATGACCTCGGTGGCCTCGGCGACCGCCCTGGTCACCACCACCCCGCTGTGGACCATCGTGCTGATGCGGCTGCTCGGGGTGCGGGCGCCCCGGATGGTGTGGCTCGGCACGGGGGTGGCCTTCGTCGGCGTCCTGGTGCTCACCGGCGTCGACCTCTCGCTCTCGCCGCGCGCCCTGGCCGGCGACGCGCTCGCCCTCGGCGCGGGCCTCGCCGCGGCCGGCTACATGCTGCTCGGCGCCGAGGTCCGCCGCACCGTCAGCACCACCGCGTACACGCTGGTCTGCTACGCCACCACGGCGGTCGTGCTGCTGGCGGTCTGCCTGGCCGCCGGGACGCCGCTGTCCGGCTGGTCCGCCGGGGTCTGGTGGCAGATCGTGCTGCTGATGGTCACCGCCCAGCTGCTCGGCCACTCGCTCAGCAACCGGGTGGTGCGCACCCTCGGCCCCTCGGTCACCTCGACCGCGATCCTGCTGGAGACGCCGGGCGCCGCGCTGATCGCCGCGCTCTGGCTCGGCCAGTGGCCCCCGGCCGCCGCCTACCCGGCGGTGGTGCTGATCCTGGCCGGCCTGGTCCTGGTCGCCCGCGCCGACCGGCGGTAGCCGGATCCGGGGGCCGGCCCTACAGCCAGCCGTTGCGGCGGAAGCCCCGGTACATGCCGACGCAGATCAGCACCACGCTGCCGAGCACCATCGGGTAGCCGTACTTGTGGTGCAGCTCCGGCATGTAGTCGAAGTTCATCCCGTACACGCCGGTGATCATGGTGGGCACGGCGAAGATCGCCGCCCACGCGGTGATCTTGCGCATGTCCTCGTTCTGCGCCACCGACACCTGCGCCAGGTTGGCCTGCAGCAGCGAGTTCAGCAGCTCGTCGAAGCCGTGCACCTGCTCGGTGACCCGGGCCAGGTGGTCGGCGACGTCCCGGAAGTACTTCTGGATCTCCGGGTCGACCAGCCGCTGCAGCGGCTCCGACAGCTGCTGCATCGGCCGCAGCAGCGGCGCCACCGCGCGCTTGAACTCCAGTACCTCGCGCTTGAGCTGGTACACCCGACCGACGTCGGCGCCCCGGCCGCCGCGGTTGGAGAACACCTCGAACTCGATCTCGTCCACGTCGGTCTGCAACTGGTCCGCGACCAGCAGGTAGTTGTCCACCACGTGGTCGGCGATCGCGTGCAGCACCGCCGCCGGGCCCTTGGCGAGCAGCCCGGAGCCGTCCGCGTCGGCCTCCAGCCGGTGCCGCAGCTCCTTCAGCGAACTGTGCCCGCCGTGCCGCACGGTGATCACGAAGTCCCGCCCGGCGAACACCATCAGCTCGCCGGTCTCCACCACCTCGCTGGTCGGGGTGAGCTGGTCGTGGTCGACGTACCGGATCGTCCGGAAGACGGCGAACAGCACGTCGTCGTACCGCTCGACCTTCGGCCGCTGGTGGGCGTGCACCGCGTCCTCGACCGCCAGCGGGTGCAGCCCGAACCGCTGGGCGATGCCCTCGAACTCCGCCTCGGTCGGCTCGTGCAGCCCGATCCAGCTGAACGATCCCTCACCGTCCGGCAGTTGCTTCGACGCCTTGACCAGCCGGGCCGCCTCGCGCGGGCTGCAGGTCTCGCCGTGGCGCTTGCCGTGCTGGTAGACCGCGCAGTCCACCACCGCCGACGGGCTCTCGCCCGGGTGGATGGTGTCGAACAGCGCCGCGGAACGGCGGCGGTTGGTGCGGACGGCTGCGCGCAGGCTGTTGATCATCGACATGGCAGGCTCCCTTGGGCAGGAACCGCTGCACGACGGCGCGATGACGGGCGGCCGCGGTGCGACGGCGGAGGAACACCGATGGACTCCGGCGCCTGCGGCCGTCCCCGGGTGCCTTGCCGGGGCACGCGGAAACGGAACGGCCGGACGTCGGTGGGGTGCTCTCCCGGCCGGACCGGAGATCCGCCGTGCGACCGCACGGGGAGGCTGGGTCCGCGGTGCTGGGGGGAGACCCGGCAACCGCCGAGGTCTCTCAGGCCCGCTGTTTCAGCCCGCGCGCCGAGGGGTACGGGGAAGGCGATCGGGCCGGGTAGAGCTGCCGGTACTGCATGGTCGGCTGGTATCCACCGCAACCACCTCCTTCGCGCCGCTGCCCCGGGGGAGGAGGTCCGCCGGTAGCCAGTCGCTCACACTAACATCCGAACCGCCTTCGCCGCGCCCGCGTTCACGTAAAGGCCGTGCCAACGGCCCGCGGCCCGCGGGTTACGCTCACCGGCATGGCCCACGACTTCCCGCTCTTCGGCGACCCCTCCGGCGGCAGCCCGCCCGGCCCCTCCCGCACGGCGGTGCTGACCGCCGTCGAGGCCCGGCTGCTCACCGTCTTCGGCGAGCCGAGCGGCCGCGCCGCCGTCACCTTCCTCGGCGCCGACCGCGTCGAGGTGCTGCGCTTCGGCCCCGACGCCGAGGGCCTGGTCCGCTACGCGACCCTCGGGATGTCCGCCGCGCCGATGGCCGACCCCACCGCGGCGGTCGTCGACCAGGTCCGCGGCCCGCGCGCCGAACTGGTCCTGACGGTCCGCGGCGGGCGCGACGGCGTGCTCCGCGCGCTGGCCACCTTCGCCGCGGCGCCCCAGGTGGAGGGCCTGGTGGTGGCTCCCGGCGGCTCGCTGGACCTCGGCGCCCCGCTCTGGGACGGCGCGCCGTTCACCTCCGTCCTGGCGGCCGAGCCCGGCGGGCTGGTGGAGGACGTGGAACTGGACGATCCGGCCGACCCGGTGCGCTTCCTGCCGCTGCTGCCGATGACGCCCAACGAGGCGGGCTGGAAGCGGGTGCACGGGGCGGCGGCGCTGCGGGAGCGCTGGCTCCAGCACGGCACCGACCTGCGCGACCCGGAGCGCCGGGGCGTCCGGCTGGACTGACCAGGCGTCACCGGCCGGTATCCGGGCGCTCGTTCAGCCGCCGATCGGCTTGGCGCCGGTCGCCTGGTCCACCAGCGCCTCGTAGACCGCCGGGTCGGTGGTGTGCTCGCCGAGCCGCACGGTCTTGCGGGCACCGTGGTAGTCGCTGGAGCCGGTGGTCAGCAGTCCCAACTCGGCGGCCAGGCCCCGCAGATGCTCCCGGGTGGGCTCGTCGTGGTCGACGTGGTCGACCTCCAGCGCGGCCAGTCCGGCCGCCGCGAGGTCGGCGATGACCCGGTCGGAGACGGTCCGTCCGCGCTTGACCGCCCCGGGGTGGGCGAACACCGGTACCCCGCCGGCCTCCCGGACCAGCCGGACCGCCGTCACCGGGTCGGTCTCGTGCTTGCGGACGTCCGCCCGCCCGCCGTTGGCCAGCCAGTCCGCCGTGAACGCGTCCGACACGGTGGCCACCACGCCCGCCTCCATCAGCGCGCTGGCGATGTGCGGGCGGCCCACCGAGCCCGTCCCGGCGATCCGTCGCACCTGCTCCCAGCTGATGTCCGCGCCCAGCTCGCGGCAGCGCTCGACGATCGCCCGCCCGCGCCGGAACCGGTCGGTGCGCACCAGTTCGCGCTCGGCGGCGAAGGCGGGCTCGGCCGGGTCGAAGAGGTAGGCGAGCAGGTGCATCGAGATGCCGTCCACCACGCAGGACAGCTCCGCGCCGGGGACGAGCGTCAGCCGGGTGCCGGCCGGCAGCGCGTGCACCGCGTCGGCCGCCTCGGTGTGGCCCGCCACGGTGTCGTGGTCGGTCAGCGCCACCACGTCCAGCCCGGCCCCGACGGCCGCCGCGACCAGTTCGGCCGGGCTGTCCGTGCCGTCGGAGGCGTTGCTGTGGGCGTGGAGGTCGATGCGCACGGGTGGTGCTCCCTGGGGTCGGCGCCGGCGGCGCTGGCGCCGGCACGGCCTGCCGGCGGGGTGAGGCCCAGGATAGTGCGGACCGCGGCGGGGGACGGCTCAGCCGAGCAGCCGGGGCGAGAGGGCCCCGCAGGGCAGCAGGTCCAGCTCCGCGCCGGCCTCCCGCAGGTCGGTGAGCACCAGCTCGTCGTACATCACCAGGGCCGACTGCTCCGGCCAGGCCACCGCCCAGAGCCACAGGCCGCGCGCCTCGCCGGCGAACACCGCGCGGTCCGCCGGGGCGTCCGGCACGTGGAACATCGGCGTCGGCCGGCCGGCCGCCATCAGCTTGGCGTCGGCGGGCTTGTAGAGGGTCACCGAGTCGCCCGGGTCCGGGCCGGGCAGTCCCGCGTAGCGGGCACCGAGCCCCACGCCCAGTTCCTCGGCGATCAGCACCAGTTCACCGAAACCGCCCAGCGGGGCCGGCCCGGAGCAGGCGACGGCGGTGGCCCGGGCCCCGGAGACGTCGTCACCGACGTGCGCGATCCCGGTGTACAGCCAGCCGACCGGAAGCGGCCAGGGCAGCCAGACGGGGACCTGCGAGCGGGCGACGGCGACGCCGAGCGCCTCCACGCTCGGGGGCAGCACCGGTTGCATCGGGTGCACGGCGCCGTGCCGGTCGCACTGCCACGTGTCTGAGAACAGACCGGGGGCGCGGACCCGACCGGCGCACCTCGGGCAGCTTGGCTCGCCCCTCATAGCCGACAACGCTCCTCCCTCCGGACCGCCGCGTCAAGGACGATCACCCGTACGGAGGGCGGCTCGGCGGCACCTGTCGGTGGCGGGTGCCCGCGCGGCGCGGGGTGGGCGCGGTACGGGCGGCTCCCGTTGGGAAATGTCCAGCGGGAGGCGACGGCAAACGTCGGCGGCGTGCGCCCGGGTGCGCGCCCGGACGCGCTGACGCCCCGTTGTCGCTGCTGCGATGACGGGGCGTCAGTCGGGTATCGGGACGTCCGGATCGGACGGGCCGGGTTCGTCGGCGGCGGGGGAGTGCTCGGGCTCCCGGGGGCCGCGCCCGGTCAGACGGTCGGGCACGGACGGATGAGCAGGCGTTCGCCGGTGCGGGCGGCGGCCTGGACGAGCTCGCGGACGGTCTCGGCGTCGGCGATGAGGCGGTCGGTGGCGGTGCCGTGGGCGTCGTCCAGTCGGAGGATCTCGAAGCGCATGGGCCTGTCCTTTCCTGGCCCCGCCGGGCGGGGCGGTCGTGGCTGAATCGGAATCAGCCCTGTCGGGGTCGGTCGGGTCGAGTCGTCGACCGTTCGCTGTCGCGGCAAAGCGGGCTCCCCCCTGCTCGCCAGAGGCGCGTGGTCCCTCGTGAACCACACTGCGGTGGCGCTGCTACCGGGTCGTTGCCCGTCCGTGAAGTCCTGGTTTCGGATGGATCGCGTCGGCGGAACGCCGACGGCACTGTCGACGATGTTTCCAGGACCGAATCAAATATTACCGCAACTAACGAATTTTGTCGCCCCCCTTGTACCAGGGGCCTCCGTGGACCGTCCAGGCAGGGCCCCGGTCGCTGCCCCCGAGGGCGCCGGGATCAGCCCCAGAGGGCCAGCAGGGCCTCGGCGGTGGCGGCCGGCCGATCGGCGTTCGGGGAGTGTCCGGCGTCCGCCACCACCACCCGGCGGGCGCCCAGCCGCCGTGCCATCGCGGTCTGCTCCGGCACCGGCCACGCGTAGTCCCGCACCCCGGAGACCACCAGGGCGGGCAGGCCGGCGGCGACCACGGCGGCCAGCTCGTCCACCCGGTCCGGCGCGGCGACCAGGTGGCCGCCGGTGGTGATCAGCGCCTGCGGCACGTTCGCCAGCCACCGCCGGTGCAGGAAGCCGGCCACCTCGGGGGAGGGGCGGCGGGCGCGGTCGCCGCTGCCCTCCTCCATCTGCTGCATCACCTGCCAGATCTCCTCCAGGCCCATCGTGGGCAGGACGCCGATCAGCAGCCGGGTGCGCTCCGCCTCGGCGGGGTCGATCGCCCCGGGTCCGGTGGACATCAGCGTCAGCGACGCCCACGGCAGGGCCGCGCCGGCGGTCGCCTCCGCCAGGACGGCCTCACGGACCACCTGGCCGCCGAAGGAGTGGCCCAGCAGGTGCAGCGGCCCGGGGGAGCCCTCGGCCCGCAGCGCGGCGGTGAGCGCCCGTACGTCGGCGCCCAGCGCGGCCACCGCGTAGGCGGCCGGGTCGTCCGGTCCGCCGGTCTCGTACTGCCCGCGCTGGTCGACGGCGGTCACCCGGTAGCCGGCCGCGGCGAGCGGCTCCAGCAGCGCGATGAAGTCCTCCTTGCTGCCGGTGAACCCGGGCACCAGCAGCGCCGAGCCGCGCACGGGCCCGGCGGGCTCGGCCCGCAGCGCGGCGAACTCCCCGCGCGCCGTCACCACCCGCAGCGCACGCGCGCAGGGCGGAAGGGTGAGGAACGGCGGCGTGCTCATGGAACCTCCGGCGACCGGGGCGAACTGGCGGGTAACCACGAGCGTAGGGCGTGTCGGGAGCGCCGGTTCCGTCCGGGAACGCCGAAGGGGCGGCCCGGGAGTCCGGGCCGCCCCTGTCGGGGAACGCGGGTCAGCTCTCCGGGGTCGCCTCGGGGGCGGCCGCCGGGCGGCGGGTCCGGGTGCGGCGGCGCGGGGCCGGGGCCTCGGCCGGGGCGTCGGCGGCCTCGGCGGGAGCGGCGGTCGCGGCCTCGGCGGGAGCCTCGGCCTTCGCCCGCGAGCGGGTCCGGGTGCGCTTCGGCTTCTCGGCGGCCGGGGCCTCGGCGGCAGCCGGCTCGACGACGGCGGCCTCCGCGACGGCGGTGGCCACGGCCTCGACGGCCACGCCCTCGCCCTCGCCCGCCGCGCGCGCGCGGCGACGGCGGCGGCGCGGCGCCGCACCCTCGCCCTCGGCGCCCTCGACGGCGGTGGCGGCCGGAGCCTGCGGCGCGACGGGCGCGTCCGCCGCTCCGTCGACGACCGTCACGGCCTCGTCGACCGCGCTGCCCCGGCGGGTGCGCCGGCGCTCACGGGGCTTGCGGGCCGGCTTCTCCTCGGCCGCGGCCGGCTCGGCGGCCGCGGGCCGGCCGGAGCCGCCCCGCGCGCCGCGTCCGCGAGCGCCGGAGCGCGAGCCGCGCCCGCCGGTCTCGCCGAGGTCCTCGACCTCCTCCGCGCCGAGCCCGGCGCGGGTCCGCTCCGAGCGCGGCAGGATGCCCTTGGTCCCCGGCGCGATCTTCAGCAGCTCGTACAGGTGCGGCGAGGTGGAGTAGGTCTCTTCCGGCTCGTTGAACGGCAGGTCCAGCGCCTTGTTGATCAGCTGCCAGCGCGGGATGTCGTCCCAGTCGACCAGGGTGACGGCGGTGCCCGAGGCGCCGGCCCGGCCGGTGCGGCCGATCCGGTGCAGGTAGGTCTTCTCGTCCTCGGGGCACTGGTAGTTGATCACGTGCGTGACGCCCTCGACGTCGATGCCGCGGGCCGCGACGTCGGTGCAGACCAGCACGTCGACCTTGCCGTTGCGGAACGCGCGCAGCGCCTGCTCGCGGGCGCCCTGGCCGAGGTCGCCGTGCACGGCGCCGGCCGCGAAGCCGCGCTGGGTCAGCTGGTCGGCGACGTCGGCGGCGGTCCGCTTGGTCCGGCAGAAGATCATCGCCAGCCCGCGGCCGTCGGCCTGCAGGATGCGCGAGACCATCTCGACCTTGTCCAGCGAGTGGGCACGGAAGATGTGCTGCTCGATGTTGGCGACGGTGGTGCCGGTGTCGTCCGGCGCGGTGGCGCGGATGTGCGTCGGCTGGCTCATGTACCGGCGGGCGAGGCTGATGACCTGGCCCGGCATGGTCGCCGAGAACAGCAGGGTCTGCCGCTTGGCCGGCAGCATGGTGATGATCTTCTCGACGTCCGGCAGGAAGCCGAGGTCGAGCATCTCGTCGGCCTCGTCCAGGACCAGCGCGCGGACCTTGGCGAGGTTCAGCTTCTTCTGGCCGGCCAGGTCGAGCAGACGGCCGGGGGTGCCGACGACGATGTCGACGCCCTTCTTCAGCGCCTCGACCTGCGGCTCGTAGGCACGGCCGCCGTAGACGGCCAGCACGCGCACGTCGCGGACCTTGCCGGCGGTCTGCAGGTCGTTGGTGACCTGGGTGCACAGCTCGCGGGTCGGCACGACGATCAGCGCCTGCGGGAACTCGGAGAGCTCCTCCTCCTGCGCGCGCCCGGCGTCGACGTCGGCCCGCACGACGACCCGCTCGATCAGCGGGAGGCCGAAGCCGAGGGTCTTGCCGGTGCCGGTCTTGGCCTGGCCGATGACGTCGTGGCCGGTCAGCGCGACCGGCAGGGTCATCTCCTGGATCGGGAAGGGGTGGACGATGCCGACGGACTCGAGGGCCTCGGCGGTCTCCGGGAGGATCCCCAGTTCCCGGAAGGTGGACTTCGTGGGTTCAGCGGTGGTGGACAGGGTGCTGCCTCTTCCGTGTGGAGGGCCGAGAGCGAGCGGCGGGCGGGCAGCCGCGCGGCTGCGTACGGGCCTGGACGGCCTCGAATACAGCTGCGCGGACGCACAACCGCGCCGGTCCCTGCGGCCGGCCGGTGCGCGCGGCCCGGTCAAGGGGCGCGTCGCCGGCGGCGTCGGGGAGGATTCCCGTGAGGGACCTGCGCGGGACCTGCGCCGGCTGGCGCGGTCTCGGCGGCCCTCGCTCGGCCACTGATGCGGTGCCAAGGCTTGAAGTCCAAGCCCTGGTCGGAGCCGATCGGCTCTCCGACCGGGCATCCGCGTACGTTGAGTCCCCGTGCTTCCGTACGGCGCGTCCTTCGGTGGACGGAGCCGCTGCGGAGCGGGCTTGCGCGGCACACCGAGACGGCGGTGACACCGTGCGAGCACGACGGGCCTCCGTACCACCATACAGTCACCCGACGACTCGAACACGTGACGCGGACGACATCGCAGGTCGGAGAGGTGGAAGAGGTGTCCCGCGACGGACCGGCACTAAGGTGGCGGGTCATGGAGAACCGTGGTGAGACGCAGGACGACGTGGCGGCCGGCTCGATCGGCGACTGGGCGACCTGCGCGGCCGACCCGGGCTACCGGGCGGCCGTACTGGACCTGCTCGGCGCCCTCGCGTACGGCGAGCTGAGCGCCTTCGAGCGGCTCGCCGAGGACGCCAAGCTGGCCCCCGACCTGGCCGACAAGGCGGCGCTGGCCCGGATGGCCTGCGCCGAGTTCCAGCACTACCAGCGGCTGCACGACCGGCTCGCCGAGGTCGGCGCCGACCCGCAGGAGGCGATGCGGCCGTTCGTCGAGCCGCTGGAGCTCTTCCACCGGATGACCGCGCCCTCGGACTGGCTGGAGGGCCTGGTCAAGGCCTACGTCGGCGACGCCATCGCGACCGACTTCTACCGCGAGGTGGCCGTCCGGCTGGACGACGACACCCGCGAGCTGGTCCTCGGCGTCATGTCCGACACCGGGCACGCGCAGTTCGCCGTCGACAAGGTCCGCCAGGCCATCGAAGCCGACCCGCGGGCCGGCGGCCGGCTCGCGCTGTGGGGCCGGCGGCTGATGGGCGAGGCGCTCAGCCAGGCGCAGCGGGTGGTCGCCGAGCGCGACGCGCTGTCCAACCTGCTGGTCGGCGGCGTGCGGGTGCAGGGCTTCGACCTGGTCGAGGTCGGCAAGATGTTCAACCGGATCACCGAGGCGCACACCCGCCGGATGGCGGCGCTCGGCCTGGCCTCCTGACCCCGGGACGCTCCGCGCGCCCGGGACGCGCCGGGCGTCCGGGGCGCCCGGACGGCGCGGGCGGCTCAGGCGTGCCGGTGGCGCCGGTGCGCGCCCGCCCGGTGCGCCCTGGCCCGGTGCGGACGGTGGCGGTGCGCGGGCGCCCGCCCGGCGGCCAGGTCGGGCCGGGCCAGCAGTGAGGTGAGCAGGGCCGAGGCGACCGCCGAGACCGCGATGGCCGCCGCCGGGTACCGGCCGTCCAGGGTGAAGTGCGCGATCACCCCGGCGAGCAGCGCCGCACCCACGGCCGTGCCCAGGGTCGGCGCCCGCCCGGCCGGGAAGTACGCGGGCCAGGACACCAGCGCGGCGGCGCCGACGACCACGCCGACGAGGGCGAAGGCGAACGTCTCGACCAACAAGGATGCCTCCCCGGGGTACGGGCTCCCGGCACGCGGCCGGCCGCACTCCTCGCCGTACCCCGGCCGCCCCGGCCGTACACCCGGACCCCGCCGCTCCCGGCCGCCGGCCCCGGACACGACGGTGCCCCGTTCCCTCGGCCGAGGGAACGGGGCACCGAACGAGGCCCGTGGCTCAGAGCGTGCCGAAGCCGACCTTGCGCGCGGCCGACTCGCCGATCTCCACGTACGCCAGCCGGTCGGCCGGGACGATCACGCGACGGCCGTGCTCGTCGCTCAGGGAGAACAGCTTCTCGGTGCCCTCCAGCGCCTTCGCGACCGCGTCCTGGACCTCATCGGCAGTCTGCGAGCTCTCGATCACGATCTCGCGCGGCGCGTTCTGCACGCCGATCTTGACCTCCACGGCTTCCGTCCCTCCGGGGTTGCAGCCATCCACGCGCGGCACCGCACCGCCTGGGACAAGCGGGCCCGGCGACCGCGCCGTACGGCTTCACCATAGAGCACCGGATCGGCACCGAGGCGAAGGTCCGGGGATCACCGGCCTGCGGAGGGGCCCTCCGGCGACTCGCCGTTGGGGTGCATCGGGAAGCCCTTGAGCCCGCGCCAGGCCAGGCTGGCGACCAGCCGCACCGCCTCGTCGCGCGGGATGTCCAGGCCCTGCGACAGCCAGTACCGGGCGGTGATCTGGGCCAGGCCGCAGACGCCCGCGGCGAGCAGCTTGGACTCCGCCTCCGGCAGGTCGGTGTCCTCCTGGATCACCTTGCTGACCAGCGTCGCACTGGCCTCGGCGGCCCGCTCGACCCGCTCGCGCACGGCCGGCTCGTTGGTCAGGTCCGACTCGAAGACCAGCCGGAACGCGCCCGACTCGCTGGAGACGTAGTTGAAGTACGCCTCCATCGTCGCGGCCACCCGCAGCTTGTTGTCGGTGGTCGTCTCCAGCGCCTCCCGGGTCGACTCGACCAGGGCGTCGCAGTGCTTGTCCAGCAGCGCCAGGTAGAGCTCCAGCTTCCCGGGGAAGTGCTGGTACAGGACCGGCTTGCTCACCCCGGCACGGTCGGCGATGTCGTCCATGGCGGCCGCGTGGTAACCCTGCGCGACGAACACCTCCTGGGCGGCACCGAGCAGTTGTTCGCGGCGGGCGCTTCGCGGCAGGCGGGCACCGCGCGGGCGCTCCTGCGCCTCCTGGATGGCCGTCACGGCGCTCCTCACTTCACGGGTCGTACGGGGTCGGCAAGATGACCGAATTCTACTTTCGGGTAACCGCGCCCGCGCTTGCCAAGCGCGAGAAATACGGCGATCCCCCTTGTCAGGAGCCCACAATACGGCGCCCACCACGGCCGTCGGCAGTGCTGAGCACGAGGGAATGGGGAACCCCGGGGCACCGGACGGCCCGTGGGCCGCAGGGGCACCGGCTCACTACCATCGTCCCCCATGAACAGCGCTGAGCAGCAGATACTCCCGGAACCGGCCGCCCTGGCACCGCTGCGCACCGTAGAGGTGCCCGGCGCGACCCTGGCCGTGCACCGGGCCGCCGGGGACCTCGCCCCCGGCGGCGGGCGGGCGCCGGCGCTGTTCGTGCACGGGCTCGGCGGCTCCGCCGCCAACTGGACGGAGCTGATGGCCCGGCTCACCGGCCGGCTCGACGGCGAGGCCGTCGACCTCCCCGGCTTCGGCGACTCCGCCCCGCCCGCCGACGGCAGCCTGGGCCTGTCCGGGCACGTGCGCGCCGTCATCGGCTACCTGGAGGCCGGCGGCCGCGGCCCCGTCCACCTCTTCGGCAACTCGCTCGGCGGCGCCGTCGCGGTGCGGCTCGCCGCCCTGCGCCCCGACCTCGTCCGCAGCCTCACCCTCGTCTCGCCCGCGCTGCCCGAACTGCCCCCGCAGCGCACCGCCTGGTCCACCGGACTGCTCGCCGTCCCCGGCCTGCCCGCGCTGCTGCGCCGGCTGCCGGCCGGCCGGCGCGGCCCCGAGCAGGTCACCGACGACCTGCTCCGGCTCGTCTACGGCGACCCCGGCGGTCTCTCCGAGGCCGCCCGCGCCGAGGCCGTCGCCCAGTACCTGCGGCGCATCGAGGTACCGCACGCGATGCCGGCGCTGGCCGGCTCGGCGCGCGGGATCGTCTGCGCCTACACCGAGCGCGGCGAGCAGGCGCTCTGGCGGCAGGCCACCCGGGTGAAGGCCCCCGTCCTGCTGGTGTACGGGCTGCGCGACAAGCTCGTCTCGTACCGCTCCGCCCGCCGGGCCTGCGCGGCCTTCGCGGACTCCCGGCTGCTGGTGCTCCCGGACTCCGGGCACGTCGCCATGATGGAGCACCCCGACGCCGTCGCCCGCGCGGTGCGCGAGCTGGTCGGGCGGGCCTGAGCGCCGGCCCCGCCGAGGGCGGGGCACGACGGACACCCGGTGATCGGCCGCAGTTAACGCCAAGATCGGGACGAGGTCACCCCGGTTCACTCGTTCAGGTGGCAGCCAGGCATGTGACCGATGGATTGCCCCGGGCCGGACCTACCTTTCTGGTGTCGGACCGAACAGGTGTGGGGGAGTCGCGGCCGCCGGAGAACCCGGAGGGCGGCCGCGCGGGGACGCCGGCAGCCGGCGGCGGTCGCCGGTCCGGCCGCGGTGCCTCCGGCGGACCGCCTTCCCCCGTCCGGGCCGCTCCCGCGGAGCACGCGCCGGACGCGTCGCCCGCGAGGCGGCCGGGCGCCGACCGGCCGGCCCGGCCGGTACCGCCCGCTCAGCCCGCCAGTCCGCCCGGCCGTCCGTCGATCCGCTCTGCTCTGGAGGTCCCCCGTGCGCGTTGCACTGCTCACCGAGGGTGTGCGTCCGCACGCCCCGTGTGGCACCGGCGGCTGGTGCGACCGGCTGGTGGACGGGCTGCGCGAGCACGACTTCGAGTGGTACGTCCTCACCGGCGAGACCGGCGAGACCGGCGAGACCGGCGAGGGCAGCGGCCCCCGCCCCGGCGTCCGGGAACTCGCCCTCCGGGGCCGCCGCCCGCCCGGCCGGGCGCCCGGGGCGCTGCGCCGCCGCCAGTACGCCGCCGCCTACGAGCAACTGGTCCGCGCCCTGCTGCGCCCCGGTGACCGTGACGGCTTCGGCCCCGGCCTGTACCGGCTCGCCGGACTCGCCCGCACCGACCGCGCCCTGCCCGCCTTCCTGGTCTCCGCGCACGCCCGGCGCGTCCTGGAACGGGTCTGGCGCTCGCCCGGCGCCGACACCTCCGCCGGACAGCCCCTGGTCTGCGACGTCCTGGTCGCCGCCGACCTCCTCGAACAGTGCCTGCGCCCGCTGTCCGCCCCCTGGTACGGCACCGCCCCCGGGGGCCTGGGCGCCGCCGACCTGTGCCACGTCGTCGGCGGCGGCCCGGCCGCGCTGCCCGCGCTGGTCGCCAAGCGGCTGCACGGCGTCCCGTTCGTGGTCACCGAGCACGGGCCGCACCTGCGCGAGCAGTACCTCGGCCACCGCGAGGCGCCCCACCGGTGGCCGGTGCGGGCCCTGCTGCTCGCCTTCTTCCGGGCGCTCACCGAGGAGACCTACCGGCAGGCCGCGATACTCACCCCGGGCAGCGCCCACGACCAGCGGTGGCAGCTGCGCTGCGGGGCCGACCCGGCGCGCACCCGGGTGGTGTACGAGGGCAGCCCGGCGGTCGACCGTCCCGCGGCCGGCCCCGAACCCGCCGTGCCCACCCTGGTCTGGGCCGGTGCCCTGGAACCGGGCCGCGACCCCGAGCTCGCCCTGCACGCCTTCGCCCGGGTCCGCGCCGAACTGCCCGCCGCGCGCCTGGTGGTCCACGGCGAGGAGGCCGTGCCCGGCTACCGGGCGCACTGCGGGGCCGTCGCCGAACGGCTCGGGGTGGCCGGGGCGGTGGAGTTCGCCGGCCGGCCCCGCTCGGCGGCCGACGCCTGGGCGGAGGGCACCGTCGTGGTCTTCTCGGCGCTCTCCCAGCGCCGTCCCCGGCTGCTCGCCGACGCGATGCTGAGCGGCCGCGCGGTGGTCGCCACCGACGTCGGGGTGGTCCGTGAGGTGGTCGGCCCGACCGGGCTGCTCGTCCCGCCCCGCGACCCGCGGGCGCTGGCCGGCGCCTGCCTCGCCCTGCTGCGCGACGAGGAGCGCCGGGCCCGGCTCGGACTGGCCGGCCGGCTGAGGGCGCAGGAACGCTTCGCCGTCGAGCCGGTGATCGGGGCCTTCCGGGAGATCTACCTGGAACTCGTCTCGCAGTGGCCGGCCTTCCCCGCCGCCGCGGACCCGCGCCCGCGCCCGTTCGCCCGGCCCGCCGAGTACTGGCTCACCGACCGTTCCCCGGCGGTCGCCGCCCCCGGGGACGGTGCCCCCACTCCCGCCCCCGCCGCGCCGGCGGGTGAGGCGGCCGTGCGGCCCGGGGCGTTCGCGGAGGCGGTCTGATGGCGGGCGGCGGGGGTGCCGGGGCGGGCGCGGCGGCCCGGGCCGGGGAGCTGCCGGGGGATCCGGTCCGGGAGGTGATGGCCGAGCACCGGGTGCTCTGCGAGCGGGCCGTCGACCCGCTGGAGATCGCCGCCGGGCTGGAGGAGGCCGGGCTGGGCCCGGCCGCCGCGGCCCGCTGCCGGCACGCCGACCTGTTCTCGCTCGCCGAGGAGCTGTACGCCCGGGTGCCGCGCCGCCCGCCCGCCGGGGAGCCGGCCGGGCCGGCCGAGAGCTGGCAGCGGCGGTGCGGCGCGGCGGTGCGCACGGCGGCGTCGGCCGGGCTGCCGTGCGGGGCCGCGGTCGCCCTCGGCGGGGGCCGGCCGGTCCTGCTGGCGGCGGCCGTTCCGCTCGCGCTGGGGGCGTCGGGGTCCGCCGGGTGGCGGCGGGTGCGGCGGCCCCGGTGGGTCGCGGTGGCGGGCGGCGCGGGGGTGGCCGCACTGCTGCTGGCCCCGCTGGCGGTGGCGGCCGGCCGGCCGGGGGAGCGGCGGGTGACGGCGGCGCTGGTGCTGGCGGCGGCGCTGTCGGCCGGCTCGGCGCAGTGGGCGGCCCGGTGGTTCCGGCAGGTCGGCCGGGGCCATCTGGGCGCGGCGGCGACGCTGGCCGAGTTCCGCTCCCGGATGCGGCCGGTGCTCCCGGTGGCGCTGGCGCTGCACCTGGCGGTGCTGGCGGTGCTGAGCTTCGCGGCGCTCGCCGTGCTGACCGCCCTCGCGCCGCGTCCCGGTCCGGGCCACGGCGGTGGTCTGCTGCACCAGGCGGCCGAGCGCGCCGCGCCCGCGCAGTGGGCGGCCCAGGGGGTGCTCGGCCTGTTGCTGGTGCTGTCCGCGCTGCTGGCGCGCTGCGGCCGTGCGGGAGCGGCCGCGCTGGGCGCGCTGGCGGGGGCGGCGGGCACGGCGGCGCCGCCCGTACCGTTCGCCGGGCCCTTCGCGGGGCCGCCGGCCGGGCCGCTCGCGGGCGGCGCGGTGGCGCTGGCGCTGCTGGCGTACGCGTGGCCGGTGCTGGGCCGTCCCGAGGCGCACCGGTGACCCTTCGGGCGCACCCGGGTGCGCGCCGACCGATTCGATCCGCTCGATTTCCCGTTGTTCACTCGGACCGCCAGGCCGTCCCCGGTCTGGCTTCGTGGAAGGACGCCCCCGATGAGGGTGCTGCTGCTGGGCGCCGACGGCTTCATCGGCCGTCGGGTCACCGACCGCCTGCTCGTGGATCCGGAGTTGCAGGTGACGGTGCTCGGCCGGCGTGACTCCGCCGACATCCGCTTCGACCTGACCACCGGCAGTCCGGGGGCGCTGGCCCGGTTCCTGGACGCGGTCGCGCCGCAGGTGGTGATCAACTGCGCGGGCGCCACCTACGGCAGCTCGCGCACGCTGATCCGGGCCAACACGCTCGCCGTGGCGACCGTCTGCGAGGGGATCCGGCGCAGCCGGGAGCCCGCCCGGCTGGTGCACGTCGGCTCGGCGGCCGAGTACGGGCCGGTGCCGGGCGGGGTCCCGGTCTCGGAGAGCGCCGAGCCGCGCCCGGTGGGCCCGTACGGGGTCTCGAAGCTGGCCGGCACGGAGCTGGTCCTGGCCTCGGGGCTGGACGCGGCGGTGCTGCGGGTGTTCGACGTGGTGGGCCCGGGGGCGCCGACCGCCTCGCTGTTCGGGCGGCTGGCGGAGGGCCTGCGGCGGGCGCTGGAGCGCGACGAGTCCCAGGTGCGGATGCCGGACCTGTCCGGATACCGGGATTTCGTGGACGTGCGGGACGTCGCGCGGGCGATCCAGGCGGCGGCGGTGTCGGCCGCGACGGGGGTGATCAACATCGGCAGCGGGCACGCGGTGCGGGCGCGCGAGGCGGCCCAGCTGCTGGTCCGGGCGTCCGGCTTCGAGGGGACCGTCCTGGAGGAGAACCGGCAGGTGGTGCTGCCCGCGCAGGCCGGCGGGCCGGTCGAGCACGTGCCGGGCCACGTGCCCGCGCACCACCTGCCGGGCCACCGTCCGGGGGAGCCCCGGCCGGGGGAGGGGCGGGTGGCGGTGGGCGAGCCGGTGCCGTGGCGGCAGGCGGACGTGCGCACCGCCCGGGACCGTCTCGGCTGGCGGACACAGGTGCCGCTGGAGGAGTCGCTGGGCGACGTCTGGCTGGAGACGGCCTGCCGGGTCTGAACCCCCGGCGCCTTCCCGGCGCGGTTCCGGCGCGGTGCCGGAAGGGCCCGGGCCCGGGCCCCCGACGGGCCCCGGACGCCCCTGCGGGGGCCGGTCCGGGGCCCGTCGCGCGGTCCCACCATCCGACGCGGCCCGTCTCGCCCATCGGACGAGCTGTCTCGGAATACCGGAGCGGCATGACACTGTTGGCGTAGCAGAGCCACCTCGGTGGCGGAGCAACAAGCCCCTAGAGGTTGGCCCTGGCCACCTGAACTGACGACCATCGGAGTCCCCGTGTCGCTGCCACCCCTGGTCGAGCCGGCCGACGAGCTCACCGTTGACGAGGTCCGCAGGTACTCCCGCCACCTGATCATCCCCGACGTGGGCATGGCCGGGCAGAAGCGGCTGAAGAACGCCAAGGTGCTGTGCGTCGGCGCCGGCGGCCTGGGCTCGCCCGCGCTGATGTACCTGGCGGCGGCCGGTGTGGGCACGCTCGGCATCGTCGAGTTCGACGTGGTGGACGAGTCGAACCTGCAGCGCCAGATCATCCACGGCCAGTCGGACATCGGCCGCTCGAAGGGCGAGTCGGCGCGTGACTCGGTCAAGGAGATCAACCCCTACGTCGACGTGATCCTGCACGAGGAGCGCCTCGACAACTCCAACGTCATGGAGATCTTCTCCGGCTACGACCTGATCGTGGACGGCACCGACAACTTCGCCACCCGTTACCTGGTGAACGACGCCGCGGTGCTGCTCGGCAAGCCGTACGTGTGGGGCTCGATCTACCGCTTCGACGGCCAGGCCAGCGTGTTCTGGGCCGAGCACGGCCCCTGCTACCGCTGCCTCTACCCGGAGGCGCCGCCGCCGGGCATGGTCCCGTCCTGCGCCGAGGGCGGCGTGCTGGGCGTGCTGTGCGCGTCGATCGGCTCGATCCAGGTCACCGAGGCGATCAAGCTGCTGGCCGGGGTCGGCGACCCGCTGGTCGGCCGGCTGATGATCTACGACGCCCTGGAGATGAACTACCGCCAGGTGAAGGTCCGCAAGGACCCGAACTGCGCGGTCTGCGGCGAGAACCCGACCGTCACCGAGCTGATCGACTACGAGGCCTTCTGCGGCGTCGTGTCGGAGGAGGCGCAGGCCGCCGCCGCCGGTTCGACGATCACCTCCAAGCAGCTCAAGCAGTGGCAGGACGAGGAGGAGGACATCTTCCTCATCGACGTCCGCGAGCCCGGCGAGTACGAGATCGTCAGCATCCCCGGCGCCGTGCTGATCCCGAAGAACGAGTTCCTGATGGGCAACGCGCTGGAGCAGCTGCCGCAGGACAAGAAGATCGTGCTGCACTGCAAGTCGGGCGTCCGCTCGGCGGAGGTGCTGGCCGTGGTGAAGTCGGCCGGCTTCGCCAACGCCGTCCACCTGGGCGGCGGCGTGCTCGGCTGGGTCAACCAGATCGAGCCGCACAAGCCGGTGTACTGATCCGTCCGGACCGTGTGGAAGGGCCCGCTCCGGCGGGCCCTTCCGCGTGTCCGCGGGCGTCCGGCGACGGCTAGAGCGCGCCCTTGCGCTGGAGCACGTTGTAGGAGATCCAGCCGGGCAGCACCGGCAGCCAGAAGGTGAGCGCCCGGTAGAGGAAGACCGCCGGGGTGGCGACGGACGTCGGCACGTCGGCGAAGGTCAGCGCACTGATCAGTGCGACCTCGATCGGGCCGATGCCACCGGGGGTGGGGATGGCGGAGCCGGCCGCGTTGGCGGTCAGGAAGACCACGGCGACCGCCGAGAAGGAGATCGAGCCGCCGAAGGCCCGCACCGAGGCGTCCAGGCAGGCGGTGAAGGAGAGCGTCAGCAGCAGGATGCCGCCGAAGCCGGTGATCAGCTTGCTGGGCGTCTGCATCAGGTCGAGCATCCGCGGCACCACGCCGAAGAACAGCGAGCGCAGCCGGTTCAGCACGAACCGCCGCAGCGGGGCGACCGCCGCGATCACCATGGCCAGCACGGCGGCGCTCAGCACGCCGATGATCACCGTGCGGGAGGCGGAGAGGTCGCCGTTGGTCTGGCTGCCGGTGATGAGGCCGAAGCTGAACAGCAGCAGCAGGTGTCCGGCCAGGCCGGCCAGCTGGGAGGCGCCGACCGAGGCGACCGCCTGGCCGGAGCGGATGCCCGCCTTCTGCAGGTAGCGGGTGTTCAGCGCGATGCCGCCGATCGCGGCCGGGGCGACCAGCTTCACGAACGAGCCGGCCAGCTGGGCGGCCACGGTGCGGCGGAACGGCAGCTTCTCCGGGACGAAGCCGGTCAGGCTCATCGACGCGGCGACGTAGGAGAACGCGGCCGCGGCGAGTGCGACCGCCGCCCAGGCCCAGTCCATCTGGGAGAGCTTGAGCTGGGCCGGCTTGACGGTGGTGAGCGTCAGGTAGGCGGCGAAGGTGAGCGCGATCACCATGATCAGGCTCTTCGGCTTGAGCCGCTCCAGCTTGGCCGGCTCCATCGGCGCCTCGGGCGCGATCTGCAGGATCTGGGCGCGGATCCGGCTGAGCAGGTCCTCCCCGGCGGCCGCGATGTCCTCCTCGGCCTGCTGCTGGGTGCGCTCCCCGGCGGCGACCTGCTCCAGCGCCCTGGCCTGGGCGGCGGTCTTGCGCTCCTTGGTGAGCTTCTTCAGGTCGACGCGGGTCGAGCGGCTCATGCCGACCGGCTGCAGCAGCGGCAGTGCCTGGGCGACCCGCTCGGCGCCGAGCACCGCGTTGGCGGTGGCGACGGTGCGCTCGGGGCCGATCCGCAGCGCGAAGGTGGTGAGCAGCTGGGCGACGTCGATCCGCAGGGTCAGGTCGGTGGCGGCGATGTCGCCGCCGGAGAGGTTGACCAGGCAGGCCGTCTTCCCGTCGACGACCAGCAGCGACTCGCCGGTGAGCCGGCGGTGGGCGATCCGGCGCTCGTGCAGGGCGGCGACCGACTCCCACAGCGAGGCCATCACCCGGTCGGTGATCTCCTCGTCGGGGAGGTCGTCCAGGGTGCGGCCCTCGACGTTCTCGTAGACCAGGATGGCGGCGTCCGGGCCCAGCTCGGAGGTGGCGACCAGCTGCGGGGCGCGGGCGCCGGAGGCGGCGGCCGCGTAGGCGATCAGCGCCTCCTGCTCCAGTGCCTGGCGCAGCGACTGGGGGCTGCGCCGCACCGCCACCGAGCGCAGCCGCAGCCGCCGCCAGGCGCGGTAGAAGAAGCCGGAGGCCTGCTGCTCGCGGTCGACGATGTGGACGTCCAGGGGCGGGCCGCTCTGCTGGGCGACCACGTACCGGCGGGTGCCGCCGGGGGCGTCGGGGGCGCGGTGGGCGCTGGCCGGGGTGAAGCCGACCTTGCGCAGGCCGATCATCAGGTGCTGGCCGGTGGGCCGGATGTTCGGCGAGCCGATCGCGTAGAGGGTGCCGTAGGCGACGGACCAGCCGATCAGCACGGTGAGCAGCAGGGAGAGCGGGGTGGTGTAGCCGCCGAGCAGCTCGGTGATGCCGCTGAAGACCACCACCACCCACAGGGCGACCCGCCACCGGGGTCTGCTCGACATGCCGACCGCCGTCATGTAGGCGATCACCGGGGCGAGGTAGCCGTGCACCGGGTCGGTGAGGGTGCCGACGGAGTCCAGCGGGAAGCGGGTCAGGGCGTCGCGGATGTGCTCGGAGGCGCCCTCGGCGACCCACCAGTCGATGCCCAGCGAGACGCCGTAGGCCAGCACCGAGGCGAGCACGCCGTCGGCGACCCGCAGGCCGTCGCGCTTGATCAGCCGTTCGACCGCGAAGGCGAGCGGCACGGCCAGCACGGCGACGTTGGAGATCAGGCCGGTGATGGTGGACAGCACCGGGGAGAAGCGGGGCGCGTTCTCGGCGATGTCGATCTCGATGCCGGTGGTGGTCGAGGTGGCCACCCCGGCGAGCACGAAGACCGCGACGATGCCGAGGACGCCGGCCAGGAAGCGGATGAGGTCGGAGGGCCGGTGCGCGCGGGCGGCGAGCAGCGGTTCGTCGACGTCCAGGTGCGGGGCGTCGTCCAGCGGGTCGTGTCCGGGGCGCGGACCGGGGTCCGGCTCCGGCACCGGCTCCCGGTCGGGCTCCGGGCCCGGTTCGGAGGCCTCGGGGTCGGTCGGCTGGGCGGGTACGGCGGCGGGGGCCCCGTTCACGGGGCCGGTCGGCTGCGGGCTCTTGATCGTCCGGTCCTTGATCAGGGAGACTTCCGGTGCTGCTTCGGCCGCGGCGTCACCGCCGCGACCCGCTGCGGGCATGCCGTCGGAGGACTCGTCGGAGCCCTCGTCCACACCCACGTCAGCCGTCCCGGTCATCTGGTCTTGTCCTCGTATCACCACTCACCGCCCCGGAAGATGGTGGCATGCCCGGGCGCCCCGCGCTGGACAGGGGCCGGATCGGGCGCGGCGGATCATGACCGGCAGCCCCGTGAACCGGCCGGATACGGAAGAATGCCGCAGATGACGGACGCCACCGACGACGCCGGTTCCGGCGAGCTGCCGCCCTTCGCCGAACTGGTGCTCGACCTGACCGAGCGGATTCCACCCGGCCGGGTGATGACCTACGGGGACGTCGCCGAGTACCTCGGCCAGGGCGGTCCCCGGCAGGTCGGCCGGGTGATGGCGCTGTACGGCGGCGCCGTGCCCTGGTGGCGGGTGATCCGCGCCGACGGCCGCCTGCTGCCCGGCCACGAGCACCGCGCCCTCGCCCACTACGGCGAGGAGGGCACCCCGCTGCGCGAGCTCGCCGACCCGCCCCGGGTCGACCTGCGGCGCGCCCGCTGGGACGGCCGGCCCGCCGGGGACTGAAGGCCGGGCGGCGGGCCGGACGGGATCGGCCGAATCCCCTGCGCGGCCGGGAATGACGGGGCAGGATCGTAGGCTCGATACGGCGGGCCCCTCGACGGGCCCGCCCGCAGTTGCCCGAGCACGACCCCCAGGACGTCCGTGACCTCCCCCTACCGTCTGGTGCGCAGCCCCCTCGTACCGCCCGCCCCGCCCGAGCTCGACGCCTACCAGCGCGCCGTGGTCGAGCACGCGGGCGGGCCGCTGCTGGTGCTCGCCGGACCGGGGACCGGCAAGACCACCACGCTCGTCGAGGCGGTCGCCCGGCGGATCGAGGGCGGCGCCGACCCCGAGCGGATCCTCGTCCTCACCTTCAGCCGCAAGGCCGCCATGGAGCTGCGCGACCGGATGGCCGGCCGGCTCTCCGCCACCGCCGCGGGCTCCCGGGCCGCCGCCCCGCAGGCCACCACCTTCCACTCCTTCTGCTACGCCCTGCTCCGCGCCCACCAGGACCCGGCCGACTACGCCGAGCCCCTGCGGCTGCTCTCCGGCCCCGAGCAGGACGTCATGGTCCGCGAACTGCTCGCCGGCGGCGCCGAGGACGCCCGGCGCGGCCGTTCCCGGATCGCCTGGCCGCTGGACCTGCGCGCCTGCCTCACCACCCGCGGCTTCGCCGACGAGGTCCGCGCCGTGCTCGCCCGCAGCCGCGAGCTGGGCCTGGGCGAGGCCGAGCTGGCCCGCTTCGCCGAGGGCGTCCGGCGCCCCGACTGGGCCGCCGCGGCCCACTTCCTCGCCGACTACCTCGACGTGCTGGACCTGCGCGGCGTCCTCGACTACGCCGAGCTGGTGCACCGCGCCGTGCTGCTCGCCGAGCGCCCCGAGGTCGAGCGGAGCCTGCGCGAGCGCTACGACGCCGTCTTCGTGGACGAGTACCAGGACACCGACCCCGCCCAGGTCCGGCTGCTGCGCCGGCTCGCCGGCGGCGGGCGCGAGCTGGTCGCCGTGGGCGACCCGGACCAGTCCATCTACGCGTTCCGGGGCGCCGACATCAACGGCATCCTGGAGTTCCCGCAGACCTTCCGGCACGCCGACGGCCGCCCCGCCGACGTCAGGGTGCTGCGGGTCTCCCGCCGCTCCGGCGCCGTGCTGCTCGCCGCCGCCGGCGAGCTCGCCCGGCGGATGCCGATGGGCCGGCTGCCCGCCGACAAGCTCGCCCAGCACCGCGCCCCGCTGCCCGCCCGGGAGGGCGGCCGGGTCGAGGTCTACACCTACCCGACGCCCGGCGCCGAGCTGGACTCGATCGCCGACCTGCTGCGCCGCGCCCACCTGGAGGACGGCGTGCCGTGGGGCGAGATGGCCGTGCTGGTCCGGGCCGGCGCCCGGTCCATCCCCGGCGTGCGGCGGGCGCTCGGCGCGGCCGGCGTCCCGCTGGAGATCGACGGTGACGACCTGCCGCTGCGCGAGGAGCCGGCCGTCGCCCAGCTGCTGCTCGCCCTGCGGGTCTGCGCCGAGCAGGCCGTCCGCGACCGGCACGAGGGCCAGGACGCGCCGGAGGAAGGGGACGGCGCCGGTCCGGGTGCGCCCGACCCGCTGACCACCGACCTCGCCCACGCCCTGCTCACCGGCCCGCTCGGCGGCCTCGACGGCGCCGACCTGCGCCGCCTCGGCCGGACCCTGCGCGAGGAGGAGCGCGCCGCCCTGCGCGCCGGGGCCGCCGACGGCGCACCGCCCGCCGTGCCCCGCCCGGCCGGCGAGCTGCTGCGCGAGGCGCTCACCGAACCCGAGCGCCTCGCCGTCCTCGACGCCCCGTACGCCCGCCGCGCCCACGACCTCGGAACCCTGCTGCGCAAGGTCCGCGAGGCCCTCGCCGGCGGCTGCACCGCCGAGGACGCCCTGTGGCAGCTGTGGGACGGCTCCCGCCGCTGGCGCGAGCGCCTGGAGCGGGCCGCCCTGCGCGGCGGCGCCGCCGGCCGCAACGCCGACCGCGACCTCGACGCGGTCTGCGCCCTGTTCGAGACCGCCGCCCGCGCGGAGGAGCAGGTCACCGGCCACCGCGGCGCCCTCGACCTGCTCGCCGAGCTGGAGGCCCAGGACATCGCCGCCGACACCCTCACCGTGCGGGCCGTGCGCCCCGAGGCCGTCCGGCTGATGACCGCCCACCGCGCCAAGGGCCTGGAGTGGCGCCTGGTCGTCGTCGCCGGCGTCCAGGACGGCCTCTGGCCCGACCTGCGCCGCCGCGGTTCCCTGCTGGAGGCCGACCGGATCGGGCGCGACGGCCTCGCCGAACCGCTCACCCCCGCCGCGCTGCTCGCCGAGGAGCGCCGCCTTTTCTACGTCGCCGCCACCCGCGCCAGGGACCGGCTCGTCGTCACCGCCGTCAAGGCCCCCGCCGACGACGGCGACCAGCCGTCCCGCTTCCTGCGCGAGCTCTACCGCGAGGACGTCGACCCGCGCACCGGGCGGGTGCTGCGCCGCACCCCGCCGGTCACCGTCGAGGACGTCACCCACCGCCCGCGCCGCCCGCTCGCCGTGCCCGCGCTGGTCGCCGAGCTGCGCGCGGTCACCGTCGACCGGACCCGCTCGCCCGAACTGCGCCGCGCCGCCGCCGAACGGCTCGCCACCCTGGCCCTCGCCACCGACGAGGAGGGCCGCCCGCTGGTGCCCGCCGCCCGGCCAGAGAGCTGGTGGGGCCTGGAGGACGCCACCGCGGCCCCCGACCCGCTGCGCTCCGCCGACCTGCCGGTGCGGCTGTCCGGCAGCGGCCTGGAGCAGTTGGAGAACTGCTCGCTGCAGTGGTTCCTCGACAAGGAGGTCAAGGCCCGCGGCACCTCCTCCGCCGCCCAGGGCTTCGGCAACGTCGTGCACGCCCTCGCCGACGAGGTCGGCTCCGGCCGCACCCCCGCCGACCTCGCCGTCCTGATGGAGCGCCTGGACACCGTCTGGGACGCGCTGGCCTTCGACGCGCCCTGGAAGTCCCAGCAGGAGAAGACCGAGGCCCGCGCCGCCCTGGAACGCTTCCTCACCTGGCACGTGATGGCGCGCGGGCGCGACGTCGTCGCCACCGAGCACGACTTCGACGTCACCCTCGACGCCGGCGGCGTCCAGGTGCGCATCCGCGGCTCGATGGACCGCGTCGAGAAGGACGAGGCCGGCCGCGCCTACGTGGTCGACTTCAAGACCGGCAAGCAGACGCCCACCGACAAGTCGCTGCCCGAGCACAAGCAGCTCGCCGTCTACCAGCTCGCCGTCCGCTCCGGCGCCCTCAACGGGCTGCCCGGCTTCGACGCCGCGGCCGCCGAGTCCGGCGGCGCCGAGCTCGTCCAGCTGCGCAAGCCCGACAGGACGGCGGCCGACGCGCCCAAGGTGCAGCGGCAGGACCCGCCCGAGGGCGAGCCGTGGATCGAGAACCTGCTCGCCGAGGCCGCCGGACGGGTCCTCGCCGAGCGGTTCGTCCCGCAGACCGGCAGCGGCTGCGACCGCTGCGCCTTCCGCCGCAGCTGCTCCGCCCAGCGCGACGGCGCCCAGCTCGTCGAGTAGCCGCCGCCGGGCGGACCCGCCGCCGGTGTGGCGCACGCGGCACGTGGCCGTCGCCACAGCGGCCCCCCGGCTGTCGGCGCCCCCGGCTACCGTTGCGTGGTGACCGCCGTGCTCAGCCATCCCGACCAGCTCAAGGAGCTGCTGGGCATCCCCTTCAACCGGGAGCAGATGGCGGCCATCGGCGCCCCGCTGCGGCCGGCCGTCATCGTCGCCGGCGCCGGCTCCGGCAAGACCACCGTGATGGCCGCCCGGGTCGTCTGGCTGGTCGGCTCCGGCGCCGTGCGCCCCGAACAGGTCCTCGGCCTCACCTTCACCAACAAGGCCGCCGGCGAACTCGCCGAACGCGTCCGCGCCGCCCTGCACCGTGCGGGGGTGGCCGACCCCGACGACGGCGAGGCGCTCGGCGAACCCGAGATCTCCACCTACCACGCCTTCGCCGGCCGCCTGCTCAAGGAGCACGGCCTGCGGATCGGCATCGAACCCGACACCCGGCTGCTCGCCGACGCCACCCGCTTCCAGCTCGCCGCCAAGGTGCTGCGCACCGCCCGCGGCCCGTTCCCCGCGCTCACCGGCACCTTCGCCAACCTGGTCGCCGACCTCACCGCGCTCGACGGCGAGCTCGCCGAGCACCTCGTCGACCCCGCCGCGCTGCGCGCCTTCGACGAGGAACTGCTCGACGCCCTCGCCGGCGTGCGGCTGAGCAACGAGGACCTGCGGGCCGTGCCCGCCGCCGCCCGGGCCCGGCTGGAACTGCTGCGCCTGGTCGAGGACTACCGGCGCCGCAAGACCTCGGCCGGCCTGATGGACTTCGGCGACCAGATCGCCGCCGCCGCCCGCCTCGCGCAGCAGCGCCCCGAGGTCGGCGCCCTGCTGCGCGAGCAGTACCGGGTCGTGCTGCTCGACGAGTACCAGGACACCTCCGTCGCCCAGCGCCTGATGCTGGCCGGCCTGTTCGGCGCCGGCCCGGACGGCGCCGCCCCCGGCCACCCGGTCACCGCCGTCGGTGACCCCTGCCAGGCCATCTACGGCTGGCGCGGTGCCTCCGTCGCCAACCTCGACGACTTCCCCCGGCACTTCCCGAACGCCGACGCCACCCCGGCCGACCGCTACGCGCTCAGCGAGAACCGCCGCAGCGGCGGGCGGCTGCTGGCCTTCGCCAACGGCCTCGCGGCGCCGCTGCGCGCCATGCACGAGGGCGTCGAGGCGCTGCGCCCCGCGCCCGGTGCCGAGACCGACGGCCTGGTGCGGGCCGCGCTGCTGCCCACCCACGCCCAGGAGGTCGACTGGCTCGCCGACGAGATCGCCCACCTGGTGCGCACCGGCACCGCCCCCGGCCGGATCGCCGTGCTGTGCCGGGGCGGCGCCGCCTTCCCCGACGTGCACGCCGCGCTGGTCGCCCGGGACGTTCCGGTCGAGGTGGTCGGCCTCGGCGGGCTGCTCCACCTGCCCGAGGTGGCCGACCTGGTCGCGGTCTGCGAGGTGCTCCAGGACCCGACCGCCAACGCCGCCCTGGTCCGGCTGCTGATCGGCCCGCGCTGGCGGATCGGCCCGCGCGACCTCGCCCTGCTCGGCCGGCGCGCCGCCGAACTCGTCCGCACCGAGCGCCCCGAGGGCGTCGAGGCGCTCGCCGCCGCCGTCGCCGAGACCGACCCCACCGAGGTGGTCTCGCTCGCCGACGCCCTGGAGACCTTCCTGGACACGCAGGAGGCCGACGAACTGCCCTTCTCCGCCGAGGCCAGGGTCCGCTTCGCCCGGCTCGCCCGCGAGCTGCGCGAGCTGCGCCGCTCGCTCGCCGAACCGCTGATGGACGTGCTGCACCGGGTCCTCGCCGTCACCGGCCTGGAGGTCGAACTCTCCGCCTCCCCGCAGGCGCTGGCCGCCCGCCGGCGGGAGACCCTGCACGCCTTCCTCGACGTCGCCGCCTCCTTCGCCGACCTCGACGGCGACCCCGGCCTCGCCGCCTTCCTCGGCTTCCTGCGGGCCGCCCAGGAGCACGACCGGGGCCTGGACGCCGGCCTGCCCGGCGGCGAGGACACCGTCAAGGTCCTCACCGCGCACAAGTCCAAGGGCCTGGAGTGGGACGTCGTCGCGGTGCCCGGCCTGGTCAAGGGCGCCTTCCCGTCCTCGTCCCCGCGCGAGCGCTGGACCAGCACCAAGCGCGTCCTGCCGCACGCCCTGCGCGGCGACGCCGCCACCCTGCCGGACGTGCGCGGCGGCTGGAACGCCAAGGCGATGAAGGACTTCAGAGCCGCCCTCGCCGAGCACTCCGCCGTCGAGGAGCTGCGCCTGGGCTACGTCGCCTTCACCCGCCCGCGCGCCCTGCTGCTGGCCTCCGGCCACTGGTGGGGGCCCAGCCAGAAGTCCCCGCGCGGCCCGTCCGACTTCCTGGAGCAGCTGCGCGAGCACGCCGAGCGGCCCGGCAACGGCGAGGTCGCCGTCTGGGCCGGACCGCCCGCCGAGGGCGAGGAGAACCCGGCGCTCGCCGCGCCCGTCGAACGGCCCTGGCCGCTGCCGCTGGACCCGGCCGCCCAGCACGCCCGCCGCCGGGTCGCCGAGGTGGTGCACCGCCGGCTGGCCGGGGCGCCCGCCCCCGAGCCCGAGCCGATGGCCCCCGAGGACCGCCGGCTGGTGGAGTCCTGGGACCGCGACCTGAACGCGCTGCTCGGTGAGCTGGAGCGCTCCCGCAGCCGGGTGCGGGAGGTGCCGCTGCCCGCCTCGCTCTCCGCCACCCAGCTGCTGCGGCTGGCCGCCGACCCGGACGGCTTCGCCCACGACCTCGCCCGCCCGATGCCCCGCCCGCCGCAGCCCGCCGCCCGGCGCGGCACCCGCTTCCACGCCTGGGTGCAGTCCCGGATCGAGCCGCTGATGCTGATCGGCCCGGGCGCGCTGCCCGGCGCCGACGACGACGGCATCGAGGACGAGCAGGACCTCGAACGCCTCAAGGAGGCCTTCCTGCGCACCCCGTACGCGGACCGCGAGCCGCTGCGGGTCGAGGCGCCGTTCCACCTGGTGCTGGCGGGCCGGGTGGTGCGCGGCCGGATCGACGCGGTCTACCGTGACGGTGACGACGGGTCAGAATTCGGCGGCGCGTCACGCTACGAAGTGGTGGACTGGAAGACGCACCGCGAGGAGACCGCCGACCCGCTCCAACTCGCCGTCTACCGGCTGGCGTGGGCCGAACAGGCGGGCGTCCCCCTGGAGCAGGTCACGGCCTCCTTCCTGTACGTCCGCAGCGGCCGGATCGAACAACCCGCAGGACTTCCCGGTCGAAAAGAGTTGGAACGGCTCCTGATCGGGAACAGTGAAGAATGAGTCACGGAGAGCATTCAAGTCATCACGGCATCGGGCGAAACCTGTGCGTAGTGCACGTTTCGCGCATATTGTGGGGTCGGTAACCGGTCAACCCCCGTGCTCCGGCCGCCAGCGAGGCCCGCATTCCCTAACCCTCAGTCATCACCGCAGGTGCCCACGGGCATCGGCGTCTTCTGCTGGAGAACCGAAGTTGAGCGCGACCGGATGGATCAGAGAACGGTTCGCCGGGCCGACCCCGGCAGCCGCACCCGGCGCGACCGGCACCTGGCCGAGGACGGCACTGTCGCTGCCGTTCATCGGGATGGCGCTGGTCGTCGTCCTCGACTACTTCACCGACGCCGCGGTGACCGTCGAACCGGCCCTCACCGCGGTCCCCGCGCTGGCCGCCGTGGTCAGCCGCCGTACCTGGTACCCCCTCGTCATCGGCGTCTGCACGGAGGCCGCCGCGTTCCTGATGGCCTTCCACAACGACGTGCTCGGCGAGTCCGTGCACAGCGCCACCGTCTTCGCCATCGTCCTCGTCGCCGCGATCGGCTGGGTCAGCGCCACCCTGAGGCTGCGCCAGGAGCGCCTGCTCGCCGACGCCCAGCTGGTCGCCTCGATCGCCCGGCGCGTCCTGCTGCGCCCCGTCCCCGACCGCGTCGGCACCGTCCGTGCCGCCGTCCACTACGCGGCGGCCGCCGCCCACGCCCGCATCGGCGGCGACCTCTACGAGGTCGTCAACACCCGGCACGGCGTGCGCGCCGTCGTCGGCGACGTGCGCGGCAAGGGGCTCGGGGCCGTCGAGACCGCCGCCGCCGTGCTCGGCGCCTTCCGTGAGGCCGCCCATCAGGAGGCCGCCCTCGACAGGGTCGCCGGCTGGCTCGCGGACAGCCTCGACCGCGCCCTGCACGAGAACGACCACCCCGGCGTCGAGGAGGAGTTCGTCACCCTCGTCCTCATCGGGGTCGGCCACGACGGCACCGCCGAGATCGTCAACTGCGGCCACCCGGCCCCGCTGCTGCTGCGCGGCACCGAGGCCGCCCGGCCGCTCGAACTCGCCGAGACGGTGCCCCCGCTCGGCGTCCTCGACCCCGCCGACGTCCGCCCGCCCGTCCTGCGCGTCCCGCTGCACCCCGGCGACCGCGTGCTGCTCTTCACCGACGGCGTCATCGAGGCCCGCGACCGGGCCGGCGCCTTCTACCCGCTCGCCGAGCGCCTCCCGCGCTGCGCCCAGGGCGGCGGCCCCGTCGACGTGCTGCGCCGGCTGCACGAGGACGTGGTGCGCCACGTCGGGCGCCAGCTCGGCGACGACGCCGCCATGCTGCTCCTCCAGTACGAGCCACCGCCCGCCGCCGACCCTCCGCGGGCCGCCGTCACCGCCGTGCTCGCCCCGCCCCTCCCGGCCCTCCCGCCCGTCCGGACCGCCCCGACCGTCCCGCACGTGCCCCAGCAGAACGGGCACCTGTCCCGGCAGTGAGCACGTCCTAGAGTTCCACCCGCACCATCAGCGGCCGGTGGTCCGACACCTCCGCGCGCGGTGCGGACGCCGCGCCCACCGCGGAGCGCGGCACCCCGACCGCCAGCACGTGGTCGAACTGCACGGCCGGCCGGTGCGAGGGGTAGGTCGGCGTGCGGGCCAGGTCCGACCAGCCCTGCAGCCGCGCCCGCGGCTCGCGCACCCGCCGCCGGCGCGGCTCCACCAGCGCCGGCCGGGCCCGGCGGGCCGCCCGCAGCTCCCGCACCCGCGCCCGCGGCGCGGACCGCTCCAGCGCGCTCGCCCCGCCCAGCACCGTGCGCGGCACCGCGCCCACCAGGTTGAAGTCCCCCAGCACCAGGTACGGCTGCGGAAGGTCGGCGATCCACCGGCGGATCGCCGCCAGCTGCGCCATGTTCCAGCCCGGCACGAACGACAGATGGGCGGCCACCACCGTGAACGGGCCGCGCCCGCCCTCCAGGACGGCGGCGAGCGCGGCCCGCGGCTCGTCCGGCACCGGCGTCAGCCCGCGCCGCCCGGCCACCCGCAGCGGCAGCCCGAACGGCGCCGGGGCGAACCGGCGGGCCCGCCAGTGCCGCACCGGCAGCCGGGTCAGCAGCGCCGTGCCGTACGCGGGCGGCGCGCCGTCACCGACCTCGGCCGGCCCGTACACCCGGATCCCGGCGGGCGCCGAGGCCTCCGGCAGCCAGCCCGCCACCGGCGCGGGCCGGCCGTGCAGGGCGGCGGCGAAGCGCCAGTCGCTCGCGCCCATCGCGGCGGCGGCGACGGCGGCCTGGTCGGTGCCGCCGGACCGGGCCTGACGGCGGTCCACCTCCTGGAGTGCCAGCACATCGGCGTCCAGGGCGGCCACCGCCTTCGCGAGCGGCCCGCCGGGATCGGCCGGGAACGGGGACGGGGCGCCGTCGGGCGCGAGCGGCTGACCGTGCAGCAGATTGAACGTGGCGATGCGCAACTGGCTCACGCCCCCCGACGTTACCCGCCGCCGGTGACGGCCGGACCACCCGGCTTGACCCGTCGAGCATACTCGGTATACATACTCGGTATGTCCATCCGCCACGGCCTGCTCGCCCTGCTCGACCAGGGTCCGCGCTACGGCTACCAGCTGAGAACCGAGTTCG
The DNA here is from genome assembly GCF_040298605.1 of Kitasatospora sp. NPDC001527. Taxonomy (NCBI): domain Bacteria; kingdom Bacillati; phylum Actinomycetota; class Actinomycetes; order Kitasatosporales; family Streptomycetaceae; genus Kitasatospora; species Kitasatospora sp. NPDC001527. The sequence goes on from NZ_JBEPAM010000011.1 coordinate 170,069, forward strand.
AGGCGCGCACCGGCGCCACCTGGCCGCTCAACGTCGGCCAGGTCTACACCACCCTCGCCCGCCTGGAACGCGACGGACTGGTCGTCCCCGCCGGGGAGGACGAGGAGGGCCACCAGTTCTACGCGGCCACCGACGCCGGCCGCGCCGAACTGCGCTCCTGGTTCGACACCCCGGTGCCGCGCACCAACCCGCCCCGCGACGAACTCGCCATCAAGCTCGCGATGGCCGTCACCGTCCCCGGCGTCGACGTGCCCGCCGTGGTCCAGGGCCAGCGCCGGCACAGCATCAAGGCGCTCCAGGACTACACCCGCCTCAAGGCCCGCGCCCTCGCCGGCGAGGCCCGCCCCGGCGACGCCGGGGCCCCGGGCTCCGACCTCGCCTGGCTGCTCGTCCTCGAACAGCTGATCTTCCAGACCGAGGCCGAGGTCCGCTGGCTCGACCACTGCGAGACCCGGCTCGCCCAGCAGGCCGAGATCGCCCGGGCCCGCGCCGCCGAGGCCGCCCAGGACACCGCCGGCGCGCCCGCGCCCACCCGGTTCGGCCGTCGCCGCACCAAGGCCTGAGGGCCCCACCGAAACGAACCAGTGGCCCGCCGCCGCGCCGAAGCGCCGCGGGCCCACCGAACAGCAGGGGGAAACGTGTCCCACACCCGTCCGAGCGGGAACGGCGCCGACGCCGTCCTGCACCTGGACAACGTCACCCGGGTCCACGGACAGGGCGCCGCCGAGGTCCAGGCACTGCGCGGCGTCGACCTGAAGGTGCATCCCGGCGAGTTCGTCGCCGTCATGGGCCCCTCGGGTTCCGGCAAGTCCACCCTGCTCACCCTCGCCGGCGGCCTCGACACGCCCAGCGGCGGGCAGGTCCTCGTCGAGGGCGTCGCCCTCGGCGGGCTCAGCCGCAAGAGGCTCGCCGAGGTCCGCCGCCGCTCCGTCGGCTACGTCTTCCAGGACTACAACCTGATACCGGCGCTCACCGCCGCCGAGAACATCTCCCTGCCGCGCGAACTCGACGGCGTCTCCACCCGCGCCGCCCGCCGCGAGGCCCTCGTCGCCCTGGAGGAGCTCGGCATTCCCGAACTCGCCGACCGCTTCCCCGACGACATGTCCGGCGGCCAGCAGCAGCGCGTCGCCATCGCCCGCGCCCTGATCGGCGACCGCCGGCTCGTCCTCGCCGACGAACCCACCGGCGCCCTCGACTCCACCACCGGCGAGGCCGTGCTCGCCGTGCTGCGCGCCCGCTGCGACGCCGGCGCCGCCGCCATGATGGTCACCCACGAGCCCCGGCACGCCGCCTGGGCCGACCGCGTGGTCTTCCTGCGCGACGGCCGGATGGTCGACGAGAGCGCCAGCCAGGACGCCGGCAGCCTGCTCGTCGCGGCCGCCGCCAACGCGAAGGGCCCGGTGGGGGAGTGAACCTCGGTTCCTGGCGGGTCGCCCTGCGCATCGCCCGCCGCGACGCCCTGCGCGCCAAGGGCCGCAGCGCCCTCGTCATCGCCATGGTCGCGCTGCCCGTCCTCGGCGTCGCCGGCGCCGACGTCATGTTCCGCAGCGCCGAACTCGACCCGGTCGAGAAGATCGAGCGCAGCATGGGCCAGGCCGAGGCCTCCCTGGAGATCCTCGACCGCGGCGCCGTCGTCCTGCAGACCCCCGACCCCGAGGTGGACCGCAGGATCACCACCGTCGACGACGCGAAGAAGGAGAACGGCAAGCCCGTCCTCACCCCCGAGCAGCAGCGCAGCCTCGACACCGCGCCCGCCGACCTCGCCCGGCAACTGCTGCCCGGCGCCACCCTGGTGCCACTGCGCGAAGGCCCCTACATCACCACCAGCACCGTCGAGGGCCTCGCCAACGTCCGGATCACCGAACTCGACCTCGCCGACCCCGTCTGGCACGGCCGCTACGACGTGATCAAGGGCCGGGCACCCAGCGCCGACCACGAGATCGCCGTCACCCAGGCCTTCCTCGACACCTCCGGGCTGAAGATCGGCGACCGCACCTCACCGCGCGGCCTCGAAGCCACCCCCTACACCATCACCGGCGTCGCCGAGCACCCCGGCGACCTGCGCGGCGTCGACCTGTTCGCCCGCCCCGGCGCCCTGCTCGACCCGCTCGCCAAGCTGCCCGGTGCCGAGTCCGGCACGCGCGGGCGCACCTCCGTCAGCGACGAGGCCAACAACTGGCTCGTCAAGCTCCCGGCCGGGACCACCCTCGACTGGGCCAAGGTCGTGGAGCTCAACAAGTACGGCTTCCTGGTCGCCTCGCGCACCGTGCTCCTCGACCCGCCGCCCCGCTCCGAGGTGCCGTTCTACGTCGACCAGGACAGCCGGGGCGGCAGCAGCCGCACCCCGTTCCTGGACCGGACCTCCGTCGTCGTCATCGGCACCGTCATGGGCATGGCCCTGCTGGAGATCATCCTGCTCGCCGGCCCGGCCTTCGCCGTCGGCGCCCGCCGCTCCCGCCGCCAGCTCGGCCTGCTCGCCGCGGGCGGCGGCGACCGCGCCCAGGTGCGCGCCGTCGTCCTCGGCGGCGGTGTCGTCCTCGGCCTCGCCGGCGCCCTCGTCGGCCTCGTCCTCGGCATCGGCCTGGTCGCCCTGCTGCGCACCCGGGCCGAGGAGTTCGCCGGCCAGCGCTTCGGCCACTTCGACCTCCAGCCGCTCGACCTGCTCGGCATCGCCCTGATCGGCCTCGTCACCGGCCTGCTGGCCGCCGTGGTGCCCGCCGTCCAGGCCTCCCGGCAGGACGTCGTCGCCGCCCTCACCGGCCGCGACAACCTCAAGCCGCCCAGCCGCAAGCTCGCCCTGCTCGGCCTGCTGATGCTCGGCGGCGGCTCCGCCCTCGCCCTGCTCGGCGCCACCGGCGGCTTCGGCGGCCGCTCCCTCGCCGTGCTCGGCGGCTCCGCCATCGCCGAACTCGGCATGGTCGCCCTCGCCCCCTACCTGGTCGGCCTCTTCGGCCGGCTCGGCCGCTGGCTGCCGCTCGGCCCCCGCCTGGCGCTGCGCGACTCGGTGCGCCACCGCGGCCGCACCGCCCCCGCCGTCGCCGCCGTCATGGCCGCCGTCGCCGGCTCCGTGGCCGTCGGCGTCTACACCTCCAGCTCCGACGAGGAGCTGCGCCGCGAGTACGTCGCCACCGGCCCCGACCACTCCGTCACCCTCTCCGCCGGCTGGGGCGCCGGCTCCGACGGCTCGCTGCTCCCGCAGATGCGCGGCGCCGTGCAGAACAGCGTCCCCGGGCTCGGCAGCCGCGCCGACGTCCAGCGCGTCAACTACCGGGGCGACTGCATGGTCAGCCGCGACGGCGTGTGCGGCTGGGCCACGCTCGTGATGCCCGAGGAGCGCCGCTGCCCGGTCTCGGGCCGCAACGCCATGACGGTCGGCCCGGAGGAACGCGAGCGGCTCTCCCGCGAGGACCCGCGCTGCCGGGAGGACCGCATCCTCCGCGCCAGCCCCTTCGGCCTGGTCCAGGCCGGCGACGGCGGCCTGCTGCGCAACCTCTACGACGTCACCGACCAGGCCGCCGTCCAGGCCCTCGCGGCCGGCAAGGCCGTCGTCTTCGACGAGCGCTACATCAAGGACGGCAAGGCCATCCTGGAGCTCACCGAGCCGAGGGACGAGAACAACCCCGAGGCCGAGCCGGCCGTCCACCCCGTCACCGTCGACGCCCACCTCGCCACCTCCTCGCAGGCGCCGACCGGCCAGGTGGTGCTCAACCCCGACACCGCGCAGCGCCTCGGCCTCACCACCCGCGACATCGGCTCGGTGTGGCGGCCCGACGGCCCGGCCTCCGACGCCGCGGAGCAGAAGGCCCTCGCCGCGCTCGCCAGGCTCTCCGACGGCGTGCAGTTCGACATCGAGCGCGGCTACCAGTCCCCGGGCAACCTCATCACCCTGGGCCTGACCGTGTTCGCCGGCCTGGTCGCCCTCGGCGCCGCCGGCATCGCCACCGGCCTCGCCGCCGCCGACTCCCAGCGCGACCTCACCACCCTCGCGGCGGTCGGCGCCGCGCCCCGGATCCGGCGCACCCTGTCCGGCTTCCAGTGCGGCGTCATCGCCACCATGGGCGCCGTGCTCGGCGCCGTCGCCGGAGTCGTGCCCGCGATCGCGCTGCGCAAGGTCGAGGCCGCCACGTCGAGCTACGCCGGGATGAGCCTTCAGGAGAAGGCGGCCAAGGGCATCGTGGTGTTCCCCTGGCTCAACATCGGGGGCACCCTGATCCTGCTGCCGCTGCTCGCGGTGGCGCTGGCCGCGCTGCTCACCCGCTCGCGGATCTCGCTGCTGCGCCGCACCGGCTGAGCCGTTGCCGGTCGCTCCACCCCGTCACCCCGGACGCCCGCGCGCGTCCGGGGTGACGGACGTAACAGGCCTCGCGGTGCCCAGCCTTCGGGACCGGGGCCGCCCGCAGGCACCCGGGCGAACTAAAGTCGTCCGTATGACGAGAACTCCGGACAGCGTCGTCCGCTCCTTCATCGACCGGCACCGGCCCGCCTTCCTCGCGGACCTCGCCGACTGGCTCCGCATCCCCTCGGTGTCCGCCGACCCCGGCCGGTCCGGGGACGTCCGCCGCTCCGCCGAGTGGCTGGCCGCCAAGCTGCGCGACACCGGCTTCCCGGTGGCCGAGGTGTGGGAGACGGACGGCCTGCCGGCGGTCTTCGCCGAGTGGCCCTCCGGGGACCCGGACGCGCCGACCGTCCTCGTCTACGGCCACCACGACGTGCAGCCCGCCGCCCGGGAGGACGGCTGGGCGACCGACCCGTTCGAGCCGACCGTGGTCGGCGACCGGCTGTACGCCCGCGGCGCCGCCGACGACAAGGGCCAGGTGTTCTTCCACACCCTGGGTGTGCGCGCCCACCTGGCCGCCACCGGCCGCACCGCGCCGGCCGTCAACCTCAAGCTGCTCGTCGAGGGCGAGGAGGAGTCCGGCTCCCCGCACTTCGCCGACCTGGTGCGCCGCGAGGCCGGCCGGCTGGCCGCCGACGTCGTGATCATCTCGGACACCGGCATGTGGTCCGAGACCACGCCGACCGTCTGCACCGGCATGCGGGGCCTGGCCGACGCCCAGATCGACCTCTACGGGCCGGACACCGACATCCACTCCGGCTCCTTCGGCGGCGCGGTGCCCAACCCGGCCGCCGTCGCCGCCGAGCTGGCCGCCGGCCTGCACGACGCCGACCACCGGGTCGCCGTCCCCGGCTTCTACGACGGCGTGGTCGAGCTGACCGACCGTGAGCGCGCGCTCTTCGCCGAGCTGCCCTTCGACGAGGCGGCCTGGCTGCGGACCGCCAAGTCGTACGGCACCCGCGGCGAGGCCGGCTACTCCACCCTGGAGCGGATCTGGGCCCGCCCGACCGCCGAGGTCAACGGCATCTGGGGCGGCTACACCGGCCCCGGCGGCAAGACCATCGTGCCCGCCTCGGCCCACCTGAAGCTCTCCTTCCGGCTGGTCGCCGGGCAGGAGGTCGAGAAGGTGCGCGAGGCCGTCCGCTCCTGGGTGGCCGACCGGGTGCCCGAGGGCATCCGGTACGAACTGGTCTTCCCGGGCGCGACCCGGCCCTGCCTGACCCCGCTCGACCACCCGGCGCTGCAGTCCACCGTCCGGGCGATGGGGCGTGCCTTCGAGCAGAAGATCCTGTTCACCCGTGAGGGCGGTTCCGGCCCGGCCGCCGACCTGCAGGACGTGCTCGGCGCGCCGGTGCTGTTCCTCGGCATCTCGGTGCCCTCGGACGGCTGGCACTCGGTGGACGAGAAGGTCGAGCTGGAGCTGCTGGCCAAGGGCGTCGAGGCCGCCGCCTACCTGTGGGCCGACCTGGCCGAGAACTGGCGGCCTGGCGGCGAGCGCGCGTGAACCCCGGGCGAGCGTGGGCGGACCGGGGCCGGGCGCGTCCCGCTCCGGCCGCCCGAGCGAACCCGACCCGTCCGGAAGACTCATCACGTGGGGATGGAACAGTTGAGCACCGTGCCTGAGACCGAACGCCCGCTGCACCTGGCACTGGCCCGGGCCGGTGTGGACCGGGCGGCCCAGCACCGCTTGGACGAGCCCTGGCTGGCGGCCGCGTGGAGCCACCCGTCCACCAAGGTGCTGCCGATCGCCGGCGGCGAGGCGTTCGTGGTGGACACCGGGCAGGGGACCGAACTGGTCCTGATGCCCTCCTTCGAGGCGCCGCAGAACGGCGACCGGTACTTCCTCGGCACCGACGAGGAGGGCGTCTCCTACTTCGCGCTGGCCGGCGAGAGCCTGCCGGGCCGGCTGGACGGCGACGCCCGCCCGGCCGGGCTGCGCGAGGTCGGCGCGCTGCTGTCCGACCGGGACGCCGGACTGCTGGTGCACGCGGTCGCGCTGGAGCACTGGCACCGGCTGCACAGCTTCTGCTCGCGCTGCGGCCACCCGACCGAGAAGGCCGGCGCCGGGCACGTGCGGCGCTGCACCTCCTGCGCGGCCGAGCACTACCCGCGCACCGACCCGGCGGTGATCATGCTGATCACCGACGAGCAGGACCGCTGCCTGCTCGGCCGCCAGGCGCTGTGGCCGGAGGGCCGCTGGTCGACGCTGGCCGGCTTCGTCGAGCCGGGCGAGTCGATCGAGCAGGCGGTGGTGCGCGAGGTGCACGAGGAGGCCGGGGTGCGGGTCGCCGAGGTCTCCTACGTGGCCAGCCAGCCGTGGCCGTTCCCGTCCAGCCTGATGCTGGGCTTCCTGGGCCGGGCGCACCCGGAGGGCACCGCGATCACCGTGGACGGCGAGGAGCTGGCGGAGGCGCGCTGGTTCTCCCGGGAGGAGCTGCGGGCGGGCATGGCGGCGGGGGAGATCCTGCCGCCGTCCGGGATCTCGATCGCCCGGCACCTGGTCGAGGTCTGGTACGGCGAGCCGCTTCCGTCGGCGGCCCGCTGGTAATTCCGGCGGTTCCCCGGGGTTTCCACGGATTGGGGGCGCGCGGAGTTGATCCGCGCGCCCCCAATTTCCATTTCGAACCCGTCTCCCCAGGATGTTCGTAACCGGAGCGGCCCTGTCCAGTAAGGCCCCCGGGCGCCGGCCGGGCGCCGGACGAACGGAGTCACCGATCCCGGGCGACTTTGCCGCAAACGCCTGAAAGCCCCTCACCCGTCTCGCTACATTCACTCGGGTGACAATCCCCCGGGGCACTGCCCAATCCCCCAAATACCAGCGCCTCGCCGCCGACCTGCGCCGCCGGATCGCCGAGGGCGAGTTCACCACCGCGGCCGCCCTCCCGGTCGAGAGCGAGCTGGAACGCCAGTACGGCGTCGCCCGCAACACCGTCCGCCTCGCCGTCGACGTCCTCGTCAACGAGGGCCGGCTGGTCCGCCTCCAGGGCAAGGGCACCTATCTGCGCGAGCATCCCGTGCTCGATCACCGCGCCTACGGGCCCGCCCCCCGCCTCGACCCCCAGGAGGCCGTCCCGCGCGACTGCCTGGCCGTGCCCAGCGCCGTCTACCGCGGCGAGGCGGCCGAGAGCGGGCGGGAACTCACCGTCGACTTCGAGATGATGATCGTCCGCGCCCGCGTCGACATCGCCGAACGGCTCGGACTGCGCCCCGGTGAGGCCATCGTCGTCCGCCGCCAGCTGCGGATGCTGGACCGCGAGCCGTACTCCATCGAGGAGAGCCACTACCGGGCCGGCCTCGCCGCCGGCACCCCGCTGATGGAGCCCGACCAGATCGACGGCGGCGACGAGGCGGTTCTCGCCGCGCTCGGGCGCACCGAGGTCGGCGCCGTGGACCATCTCGTCGCCCGGATGCCCGGGCCGGAGGAGGCCCAGTGGTTCCAGGGCGGGCCGGGGGTGCCGCTGGTGGTTCAGACCCGGGTCACCTACGACCGGCGCGGGCCGGTGCGGGTCATCGAGACCCGCTACTCCGCCGACCGCAGCCGGCTGGTCTACGCGGTCGGCGACCTGGCCGCCCGGGCCTCGCTGCCCGCGCCCGCCGCGCCCGTCGACCCGGCCCGGGCCGACGCGCCGTAGCCGCGGTGGGCCGGCGCGCCGGCCGGGCGCCGCCGGGGCGCCGGGCCTCCGGGGTCAGGCCGCCAGGGCCTTCTTCACCTGCAGCAGGCTCGGGTTGGTCATCACGACCCGCTCGCCGCCGCCGGCCGGCTGCACCAGCACGGTCGGAACGGTCTGGTTGCCGTTGTTCACCGACTCGACGAAGGCCGCCGACGCCGGGTCCTCCTCGATGTTGATCTCGGTGTAGCCGATGCCCTCGCGCTGCAGCTGGCTCTTGAGCCGGTTGCAGTAGCCGCACCAGGTCGTGCTGTACATCGTCACGCTGCCGGACATCGAGGGGACTCCTTCGGGTAGGGGAGAGGCCTGTACGGGGGCGCCGCGTGGGTCACGCGGCTCCGCGGGGACAACGTCCACCGCCCGGCGGTCATTCCGCACCGGGACCGGCCGGGCCGCGTCGGCGCGCACCCACCCGGACCGGCGCGAGGCTGGTCGCACGCGCCCCCGCGTGCCACTATCCGCCGTCCGCGTCGCGATCATCCTGCGATCACACCGCGCCTGTGGACAACCCCGCCCGCGATGTCCGCGCGGGCTGAGAGGATGGAACGCATGCAGGAAGACCTCTTGAGCGGCAGCCCGTTCGACGGACACCAGGACGACCACCGGAGCGGCCACCTCGCCGCCGGCGGCCCCGACGCTGTCCTCGCCGGACTCGATCCCGAACAGCGGGCCGTCGCCACCGCCCTGCAGGGTGCCGTCTGCGTCCTCGCGGGCGCGGGCACCGGCAAGACCCGTGCCATCACCCACCGCATCGCCTACGGCGTGCGCAGCGGCGTCTACCAGCCCCAGCAGGTCCTCGCCGTCACCTTCACCGCCCGCGCCGCCGGCGAGATGCGCGGGCGCCTGCGCGAGCTCGGCGCCGAGGGCGTCCAGGCCCGCACCTTCCACGCCGCCGCCCTGCGCCAGCTCCAGTACTTCTGGCCGCGCGCCGTCGGCGGGCCCGTCCCGCAGCTGCTCGAGCGCAAGGTCCAGCTGGTCGCCGAGGCCGCCGGCCGCTGCGGCCTGCGCGTCCAGCGCACCGAACTGCGCGACCTCACCGCCGAGATCGAATGGGCCAAGGTCACCCAGATCAGCCCCGACGACTACCCCGCCGCCGTCGCCAAGTCCGGCCGCGAGGCCCCCCGCGACCCCGCCGAGACCGCCCAGGTCTACCGCGTCTACGAGGAGACCAAGAGCCGCCGCGGGAACATCGACTTCGAGGACGTGCTGCTGCTCACCGCCGCCATCCTGGAGGACCGCCCCGACATCGCCGACCAGGTCCGCGCCCAGTACCGGCACTTCACCGTCGACGAGTACCAGGACGTCTCCCCGCTCCAGCAGCGCCTGCTCGACCAGTGGACCGGCCCCGGCGGCGGCGCCAGCCTCTGCGTCGTCGGCGACGCCAGCCAGACCATCTACTCCTTCACCGGCGCCACCCCCGACTACCTGCTGGGCTTCCGCAACCGCCACCCCGAGGCCACCGTCGTCAAGCTGGTCCGCGACTACCGCTCCACCCCCCAGGTGGTCCACCTCGCCAACGGACTGCTCGCCCAGGCCCGCGGCGAGGCCGCCCGCCACCGCCTCGAACTCGTCTCCCAGCGCGAGGCCGGCCCCGAGCCCGTCTACACCGAGTACGAGGACGAGCCCACCGAGGCCGAGACCACCGCCCGGCGGATCAAGGAGCTGCTCGCCGCCGGCGTGCGGGCCAGCGAGATCGCCGTCCTGTTCCGCACCAACGGCCAGTCCGAGGTCTACGAGCAGGCCCTCGCCGATCTCGGCGTCCCCTACCAGCTCAAGGGCGCCGAGCGGTTCTTCGAACGCCCCGAGGTCCGCGACGCCGGCGTCCTGCTGCGCGGCGCCGCCCGCGCCGCCTCCGACCCGGTCACCGACGGTGCCCCCGACCTCGCCGGCCAGGTCCGCGCCGTCCTCGCCACCCGCGGCTTCACCGCCGAGCCGCCCGCCGGCTCCGGCGCCGTCCGCGACCGCTGGGAGTCCCTCGCCGCCCTCGTCCGGCTCGCCGAGGAGTTCGAACGCGGCCGCACCGCGGCGGGCCAGACCACCGACCTCGCCGCCTACGTCGCCGAACTCGACGCCCGCGCCGCCGCCCAGCACGCCCCCGCCGTCGAGGGCGTCACCCTCGCCTCCCTGCACGCCGCCAAGGGCCTCGAATGGGACGCCGTCTTCCTGGTCGGCCTCACCGAGGGCACCCTGCCGATCATCTACGCCAAGACCGACGAGCAGGTCGAGGAGGAGCGCCGCCTCCTCTACGTCGGCGTCACCCGCGCCCGCAAGCACCTCACGCTCTCCTGGGCGCTGTCCCGCTCGCCGGGCGGCCGCGCCTCCCGCAAGCCCAGCCGCTTCCTCGACGGACTGCGCCCCGGCTCCAGCGCCCCCGGCACCCGCCCCGCGGGGCGCGGCGGGCGCGGCGAGGCGGGCGAGCGCTCCGCCGGGCGCCGGGTCCGCGGGCCGGTCACCTGCCGGGTCTGCGGGCGGGCCCTCACCGAGGCGGTCGAACGCAAGCTCCGCCGCTGCGAGAGCTGCCCCTCCACCATGGACGAGGCGCTCTACGAGCGGCTGCGCGAGTGGCGCGCCGCCCAGGCCCGTGAACAGGGCGCCCCCGCCTACGTCGTGTTCACCGACGCCACCCTGATGGCGATCGCCGAGGACGTCCCCGCCAACCGGCAGGAGCTGGCCTCCATCTCCGGGGTCGGGGCGATGAAGCTGGACAAATACGGGGCCGCCGTGCTGTCGTTGTGTGCGGGGGAGGAGCCCGTCAGGGATCCGGCGGACGTCACGGACGGTCAGTCGGACGAACCGGCCTGAGCCGGTCCGGGGCGATCACAGCCGGCGCCGAGGGGCGCCGCGGAGACCGTCGGGAAACTCGCCGGAAAAATAGTTTGCGCGCCGTGCCGGGAGCGCAATAGCCTGCCGGAGCGGTCAAGGGGACGCGATCGTCCAGGGTGACGCCTGTGCCTCATGCCCCCGCGCCCATCAGCTTCACCTGCTTCACCAGCTTCACCGAGACAGACATCCGAACAGTTCGGAGCCCGGGAGACCAGGCTCCGCGAGACGCCGAGAGGAGGCGAAGACAGTGGAAACCATGATCACCAAAATGACTGGCCAGACCGTCGACGCTGCCTCCCTGCGTGCCGCCAGCCTGCGGCTTGCCGCCGAGCTGTGCGGAACCGGTCTGGGTCTCGACACCACCGGTGTCTCCGTCGTTCCCGCCTCCCCCGCCCCCGTTGTCAGTGGCCTCGGACACACTGGCCCCGGCAACAGCGGCATCCAGGGCGGCAGCCTCGACGGCACCCGTGTCGAGACTGGTCTGTCCCGCGACTGGGCGTCGGTCGACGCTGCGCACTCCCTGCGTGATGAGCGACCGACCCAGGCACCGAAGACGGCCGTAGCCCTCGCCATGCATGGCGGCTATGAGCAGGTCATCGGTGCCGGAAACGCCCAGAAGCAGAACGAGCAGCAGATCACCCAGGCCATGGCTGTCGTCTTTGCCGACGCCACGGCCATCCGGATGAGGGCCTTCCGCGGCCCCGAACCCTGGAGAGAACGAACCTGAGCCAGCCTCAGGTCGGCGCCTCCAGGGCCGCGGAACCCCACTACCGGGATCCGCGGCCCTTCTGTTTTGTCCGGTACGCAAGACCACCCAGGCCCCCCGGGGCCTCCGGCCCAGCCCCACCAGTCAGCTGAGCCGGACCCACTGAGAAGACGAGGAAGACGCCCACAGTGTCCACGGTCATCACGCCGCCCACCCCGTCCGTACCGCAGACAAGCCAGACCAAGGCCGACCAGGCCGACCCCCCGGAGGTTCTTTCCATGCAGTTCACCTCGATCGACCAGGCCGAGGAGCTCGGTCTCCCCATCCCGTGCCGCGCGTTCGACCCCGAGGTCTTCTTCGCCGAGACGCCCGCCGACGTCGAGTACGCGAAGTCCCTCTGTGGCACCTGCCCGGTCAAGGAGGCCTGTCTCACCGGCGCCCTCGAGCGCCGCGAGCCCTGGGGCGTCTGGGGCGGCGAGCTGTTCGTCCAGGGTGTCGTCGTGGCCCGCAAGCGGCCGCGCGGCCGCCCGCGCAAGACCGAGGTCGCGGCGTGAACCCCGCGTTCGGAGCCGGAACCGTCCGCCGGGGAGAGCAGCCCCCGCCGGACAACGCCCTCCGCCGCTCCGTACGCCTCGCCGCCGCCAAGGCCGACGCCGCCCGCATCCATCCCTTCCCGACGACGCACCACGAGCAGGACCACCACATGACCGCCGCCGCCATCGATCCGACCGTCCGCGCCGAGCAGACCACCGAACTCCAGATCCAGAACAGGACCCTCGAAATGCAACTCCTCCACGAATCCCTGGCCCGGGCGCATATGCAAGAGCGCCTCCAGGAGGCCGAGCACCAACGGCTCGTCAACCGGCTCGCCCGGGCCCAGCGGCTCAGGCAGAAGGCCGAACGCGCCTCGCTCCGGGCCCGCAAGGCCCTCGCCGTCGCCCTGATGTGACCGCCGTGACGTGACCGCCGTGAGGTGATCCGGGCGCCGCCCGCCCGGCCCCACCGTCCGGCCCGTGATTCGGCCCCGCCGGACCCCCGTCGCGCCGCAGGCCGCCCCCCGACACCGGGAGGCGGCCTGCGGCCGTTGCGGGGGAGGGGGATCAGCCCTCCGCCGACGGACTCCGGCGCCTGGGCGCGGCCGCCTTCGCCGGCGCGGCCTTCCCCGCGGCCGGCTTTCCGGCCGCTGTCTTCCTGGCCGGCGTCTTCCCGGCCTTCTTCGGGGGCGTGCGCTTGCCCGGCGAACCCGCCTCGGCGAACTCCGGCAGCCACTCCAGCATCTCCGCCCGGAACGGCGCCTTGGCGCCCAGCTGACAGAGCACCCCGATCGTGCTCAGCGTCACCCGGTGGATCAGCAGGTACGACGGCGGCAGGTTCAACTGCTTGCCCAGGTTGTAGGCGGGCGACCGCGGATCGGCGATCCGCGCCGCCTGCGCCCGCATCCACGCCCGGGTGAAGTTGAACGTCTCCACCGCCGCCGGCTCGATGATCGGCAGCAGGTAGTCCAGCACCGCGTCCGGGTCCAGCTCGATCGAGGGCTTCACGAAGCCCTCCTCGCGCAGCATCGCCAGCACGCCCGCCGCGTCCCCGGCCAAGGCCATCCGCAGGGAGGCCCCGATCGGCGCCGGCAGGCCGCCCGGCAGGCGGTCCACCGTCCCGAAGTCCAGCACCCCCAGCCGCCAGCCCTCCACCGGGCCGTCGTCCTTCAACAGCCGGAAGTTGCCCGGATGCGGATCCGCGTGCAGCAGCCCCGTCCGCGAGGGGCCGGCGAACAGGAACCGCGCCAGCAGCCGGCCCGCCCGGTCCCGCTCCTCCTGGGAGCCCGAGGCGATCACCTCCGCCAGCGGCGTGCCGTCCATCCACTCCGACACCAGCACCTGGTCCGCCTGCGCCACCACACCCGGCACCACGATCTCCGGATCGCCCGCGAACTCCTCCGCGTGACGGCGCTGCGCCTGCGCCTCCAGCTCGTAGTCCAGCTCCTCGGAGACCCGCTCCCGCAGCTCCGTGATCAGCGGCTTGATGTCCAGGCCCGGGATCAGCGGTCCCAGCAGCCACGCCACCCGGCTCAGCTGCGACAGGTCCGCCAGCAGGGCGTCCCCCGCCCCCGGGTACTGCACCTTCACCGCGACCGCGCGTCCGTCGTGCCACACCGCCCGGTGCACCTGGCCGATCGACGCGGCCGCCGACGGACGGTCGTCGAACTCCCGGAACAGGCTCCGCCAGTCGGCGCCCAGCCGCTGCGCCAGCGCCGCGTGCACCTTCGCCGCGGGCATCGGCGGCGCGGCGTCCTGCAGCTTGGTCAGCGCCGCCCGGTAGGGGCCGGCCACCTCCTCCGGCAGGGCGGCCTCGAAGACGGACAGCACCTGTCCGAACTTCATCGCCCCGCCCTTGAGTTCGCCCAGGACCTTGAAGAGCTGGTCGGCGGTGGCCTGCTGCAGTTCGGCGGTCACCACCTCCGCGGACCTGCCGCCGATCCGCTTCCCGAGGCCGAGGGTGGCCCGGCCGGCTATCCCCAGCGGCAGGGCGGCGAGTCTTGCCGTGCGGGTCATTGCCTTGCGCGGAAGATCGCTCACCCGGGCCTCCAAGTCGACACGCCCAAGGCCCCCGCGGCGGGAGCCGACCGTCATACGCCATTGTGCCCGCTCGCCGGCGCGGCCCCGGCCGGAATCCGCCGCCCCGCCGGGGCCGCACCGCCGGGACCGCGCCGTGCGCGTCAGCCCAGGGAGTCCGGGGCGGTGCCGATGGCCTGGGCGAAGGAGAACAGGCGGTGCGGGTCGTAGCGGCGCTTCACCGCGACCAGGCGCGGATAGTTCTCCCCGTAGTAGGCGCGCCGCCAGTCCGGCAGCCCGGGGTCGACGAAGTTCTGGTAGGTCTCGCCGGCCGAGTGCGGGTCGAGCAGCGCGAATCCGGCGTCCGCCCAGCGGCGGGCCGCGGCCTGCGCCGTCCCGTCCACCGGGCCGGTGGCGATCACCGCGCCGAAGCTCGCGTTGAACAGCGCGTCGCGGTGCACGTACGCGGTGGCCGTGCGCGCCGGGTCGTTGGCGGCGCCGCCCAGGGCGCTCAGCTGCACCATCCGCTGCTGGCCGGCCAGCCGGTCCCGGTCGAGCAGGCCGACCGCGGCGTCCCAGAGCGCGCGCGGCGGCGGAGCGTCGAACAGCCGGCCCCGGTCCACGGCGGCGGTCGGCCGGGCCAGCACGGCCGCCGGACCGGTGCCCGCCCGGTGGCACTGGTCCTGGGTGTAGGAGCCGCAGCCGTAGAGGCCCATCATGACCGAGAGGTAGGGCGCCGTGAAGCTGTTCCGGGTGGCCGGCAGCGCTCCCACCAGGTCGGTCAACCGGGATATCTCGGCGGTGAGTTCGGCCTCGGTGCCGACCGAGCCGATCAGTACGGAGACGAACGGGGTCGCGCCGGGCGCGGCGTCCCGCAGGCCGACCACGGCGCCGCCGCCCAGTGTCCGCGGGGCGTCCGGCAGCCAGTGCGACCAGGCGTGCAGGAGGTCCACCGCGTGGTCGAAGGACCAGGTGAGGCTGGCGAGGGTGAGGGTGGCCAGCGGGACCGGGGTCACCGTGTAGGAGGTGACGACGCCGAAGTTGCCGCCACCGCCCCCGCGCAGCGCCCAGTACAGGTCGTCGTGCTCGTCGGGCGAGGCGGTGACGGTCCTGCCGCCGGCGAGCACCACGCGGGCCGAGGTGACCTTGTCGCTGGAGATGCCCGTGTGGCGGGTCAGCAGGCCGATGCCGCCGCCCTGGAGGAAGCCGCCGAGCGAGACGGTCGGGCAGAAGCCGCCCGAGACCGCGAGCCCGTGCGGGGCGACGGCGTTGGTGACGTCGACCAGCTGGGTGCCGCCGCCGAAGGTGGCGGCGCCGGGGGTCACCGCGGCGCCGTTGAGCCGGGAGACGTCGATCACCAGGCCGGTGCCGGTGGAATAGCCGCCGCCGCTGTGGCCGCCGGCGCGGACCGCGATCGGGAGGTCGTGGTCCTGGGCGTAGCGCAGGCACAGGGCGACGTCGGCCTCGTCGGCGCAGTAGGCGATGGCGGCCGGTTCGACGGAGTCGAAGCGGGCCTGGCCGATCTGCTTGGCGGTGCCGTAGGCCGGGTCGCCGGGCAGGACGAGGGTGCCGTGCAGGTGGCCGGAGAGCCGGGACCAGCGGCGTCGCCGTGCCTCGGCCGCCGTGGCGACGGCCGGGACGGCGGAGACGGCGGTCAGTGGGAGGGCCAGGGCGCCGGCGGCGCCGATGAGCGATCTGCGAGTGATCATGTCGATACCTCTCGGGTGAGGTCGTGCACGAGCGTTGCGATCGTTGAGCCGGCCTCCCGGGCCGCGTCGGCCGGATGGCCGACGCCACAGTAATCGCTCCACGCCCCGCTGCGGCGGGCTTTTCCCGCTCTGCCCGAAGGCCGCCCGCACCCCCGGGACGGCGCCTCAGTGCGGTGCTGTCGGCTGCCAGAGGCAGCCGCAGTCCGGGTGGCCCCTGAGCCGCAGCCGGCGCGGCATGCCGTCCACGGCGGAGACTTCGCACCAGCCGTCCACGCTGGGCGGCCGGCCGCCGTCGAGGAGGACCTGGACGTGCAGGGCCGCGAGCCCGGCGACCGCCGTCGCCAGCGCGGTGTCGCAGGCCGGTGTCGGGGCCCGCCCCGGGCCGCCCTCGGCGAGCTGGGCGAGGATCCGCGGCCAGGCGGCGTCCTCGTCCTCCCGGGCCAGCACCAGGCAGTGGCCGCAGGCCGAGACACCCGGCAGCACCAGGGGCCCGACCACCCCGAACTCCTCCACCACCCCGACGTACAGGTGCGGCACCCCGGCCCGGAGCAGCTCACGGGCCTGGGGCGTGCCGCCGGCGAACGCGCCGCTGCCGTCCCGGGGCGCGAGCACCACGAGGTCGGGCGGCCCCGGTCTCGGCTGCCGGCCGCGCCGGCCCGGGCGCCGCGCGGTGGCCCGGTCGACGGCCTCGCGGGCCGCGGTGGAGCGGAGCCGGCCGGCGTCGGCCGGCGGCAGCCCGGCGGGGGAGCAGTCCGCGGGGGTGACCCGGCCGGTGTCGACCACGGTGACCGTGCCGGTGCCGCCCGCCGCGAGGACGGCGGCGACGGCCGCGCCGATCCGCCCCGCGCCGCGGACCTCGACCGCGTGCTCGGGCCGCCGGGCCAGGACGGCGGGGGCGGCGCCCGGTGGCGCGTGGATCAGCGACAGCGAGGCGAGGTCGGGGCCGAGCACCTCGCGGTGCGGCTGGGGGAAGTGCGCCAGGGCCTGCTCCGAGGCCTCGGCGTCGTCGAGCACCCCGGCCTCCTCCAGCAGGTCGAGCAGGGAGTCGGCGGGGTCGCTCCCGAAGCCGATCCGCTCGCCCTCGGCGAGGAGCGCGGGGCGGTCGCGCGTCCCGTCGACGAGGCCGAGGAACGCGCACAGGGTCGTGTCCGAGGCGTGGCCGAGCACCCCGGCGTGCTGCGGGACGGTGCCGAACTGGAGGGTGTCCGAGTCCCGCCAGCTGCGGGAGAGGGCGGGCTTGAGGGCGAGGCGCACGGCGGTCTTCCTTCTGATCGTTTCCGGACGGCCGACGGTGTGAGTGAAAGTTTTAGTTGGCGGGAAGCTCTGTGCGCAACGCAGGTCAGAACCCTGTGGATAACTTTTGTTGGCGGATCTTGATGGCGATAGCCGGCGGGTCTGGTCAGCCATCGGTTGCTGGGCGTGATGAGGCATCGGCAGTCGTGGTGATCGGACGGCCAGGTCTTCGAGTGCTGCGAAGAGCTCCGGGTAGCTGAGTGGTTTCCTGACTTTTCCTCTCTGGTCCCAGAAATGGAGTCTTTGCATTTCATAGGAAGTGGAGATGGTCGGGTCGGTGCTTCGCCCCGGTCGAGGTCTGTTGAGGACGGGCGCGAGGATGTGCTCGCTCCCAGCCACGCGGCTCCAGATCAGAGCTTCCGCGGAGTTCCGGGTGCGTTCCGTCGGCTTGCTGCTTGGTGTTCTGAAGTGGCGGTTCAGTTGTTCCCAGGTCTCGGCGCCGAGATGCCAACCCGCCATGAAGCGTCGACGGGCGGGAGCCGGACTGCCTCGGGACGGAGCTACCAGACTTCAGTAGAGACCGTCCACGGGCGCCCCGCCTTCGGCACAGACGCCACGATCGCCCGTAAAGCCGTCTTTGCCGGAACACCCAGGTCATCGATGAGTTCAGCCGCAAACGGCTGGGCCTGTCGAACCCGGAACGCTGGCGAGCGGCAGTCGAGATGGCGCTCCTGGGTGACTGGGATGAGGGTGAGGACTCCGCCACCGACGAGGCCTCCGGGCCCGTCTGATGCACCGAGTGCGAATGGAGTTCATGTTTGTTGGCGGCGGCGCCCATGGTTAGCGCGGCAGCGAGGCCGACGCGCATGGGGTTGCAACGGCGACAGTCTCGTCGCTTGGCTCCTTGCCGCTTTCACGTGGCCTTCGGCGATTTCTACAGACCATCCAGTCGCCTGGTCACTGTGTCGAGTGTCGGCCAAGGAGGACCCTCGCGCAGCAAGCGCAGGAATTCCTCTCCGAATCGCCTTCCATTCGGAAACTGGTCGCCAAGCTCCCAACGCCACGCGGCGACCATCGCGATAACGAGCTGCCGACACTCGTCCAGCAGCCCTTGGTCAACGCTTGGGTAGTGCTCGCAGACCGCCTTGGGAACATGGGCGAGATCGAACTCGACGGGTCCACGGCAGCACGTCTCAAGGTCGATGAACAACGGGCCGTTCTTCGTGCTGAGCACATTGCCTGGATGCGGCTCGCCGTGGAGCAGCTGCTCCACGGCGCCGCGGTCGTCGATCGCCCGTCGCAGGCTTGCCAGCCTGCCGCTGAGGAACACGCGGTCCGCGTCGGTGAGCTCCGGCGAGCGATCCGGGTCGGCGACAACTTCTTCCGCCTCCGTGATCCGGTCCGTGAACCTCGGGCTTGGCACGTCGACCTCGCGCATGCCGGCGTGCAGTTGCTCCAGTGCCTTGGCGTAGTCGACTGGTGAGGTGTGGGATGCCACGGGCTCGTAGTAGGTCCACAGCGTCACTGCGAAGCCATCGCGCGTGTACACACGCGGGTCCGCCCGAGGCTCCAAGGGACACACCGGGCATCCGACCTCGGTGAGTCGCTGAGCGAGATCGACTTCGAACTGTGCAACCTCTTGCCCCACAGGGGCGACCCGGGCAAAGACGTTGCATGGCGTCAGCCGCAGTGCCAGCTTGTTCGAGTTGTGGAGAACGATTGCATCGTTCGCCGGCAGGTCGAGCGATGCGGCGACCGAAGTCGCAGCCGCGATCGCACGCGTGACGTCGGTCATATCCACCCTCGCATCTTGGCATAGATGAGCGAGGGCGATGCCAACCAGCGTCGCTCGGCACAGCTACTTGGCGTGATCAATACCCGCTGGCGCCAACTATCTTTCTCATCCGCCAACTAAAGATCTCGGCCACAGACGGAAGCATGCCCGACCGGGGCGGCGGCGCGCTGCGGGTTGTCCACAGGGTCGGGCGCATGATCAGGTGATCCGTTCGCACGCCCTGTGGATAACTTGGCGTCCGGTCCGGAGTCGGATTCCGGACACCTGCCGTAGGCCTTTCGTTCCCGATCGCTCCACGAAACATTTCGGCCAGGGCAGCGGACTTCTGCCGGAGGGAGCGGGTAACGTCGTGTGCCATGGCAGCCGAACGGGACTCCCGTCCCTCGGCGTCGCCTCGGCGTGCCCGTGCAGCGTCCGGGTCGCAGGTGGCGGCGCCGAGCACGCGCGGGCGTCCGGAGCAGCATCCCGACCAACGGCCCGAGCAGCGCCCGGAACCGCAGCCGGGGGCCGCGCGCGAGCCGGTCGACCGGTCCCGGGTGGAGGTGCGGCGCAGCGCCCGCCGCAGCCGGACGGTGTCCGCCTACCGCGAGGGCGACCGCACGATCGTGCTGATCCCGGCCCGGATGTCGCACGCGGAGGAGCAGCGCTGGGTCGCCCAGATGCTGGAGAAGCTGGCCGCGCAGGAGAGCCGGCGGGTGCTCGGTGACGACGCGCTGGTGACCCGGGCCCGGGAGCTCTCGGCGGACTACCTGGGCGGTCGCGCCCGGCCGGCCCAGGTCCGCTGGGTGACCAACCAGAACTCGCGCTGGGGGTCGTGCACCCCGAGCGAGCGGACGATCCGGCTCTCGCACCGCCTGCAGGGGATGCCGGAGTACGTGGTCGACTACGTGCTGCTGCACGAGCTGGCGCACCTGCTGGTGCCGGACCACGGCCCGGACTTCTGGGCGCTGCTGGAGGCGTATCCGCGTACGGAGCGGGCCCGCGGCTATCTGGAGGGCGTGGTGTCGGCGGCCCGGCTGCCGCACATCCCGGGGGCCCGGCACGAGGCCCCGTCGGAGCCGGGCCCGCAGGAGTCCTGCGGCTGAGTACCGGGGCCGGGACCCGCGGTACGGACGACGGGAGGGGCGCGGATGCCGACCACGCTGCCGGTCAAGCAGGTCACCCGGTACTCGCGCACCGGCAAGCCCGAGGAGGTCGTGGAGACCAACGCG